>CANHRW010000045.1 GCA_947462865.1 Bacteroidota bacterium
GACCAATTGATTCCATCAAATTTTAAAACATGTTTATTGTTAAATCCCCCTACTACATATATGTTATTATATTTATCACAAGCAATATTTGTAATTTGATTGTTATCGTTTGTTTGATCTATTACATCATAAATATTATTATTTTGTTTTAGTTCAACCCAATAGGTACCATCAAATCTAAGTACTATAGGCTGAGTATAATTTAAGTATACTACTTTTCTAAAGCCAATGCAATAGATATCACCATTATTATCTATGATAATATTCTTTGTGACACCACCATCACTAATTACTGGATACCCTAAATTATTCCAACTTGTACCGTTAAAATTAGATAATTGTCCATTTTCATATATTCCAACTAGTCCGTATTTAGAACTATATATTGCATCAACAAATAATAATGGTTGTGACAAGTTATATGAGTTATTAGTCTTAATAGAATACCATTTACGATCTACTTTATTGAAAAAAGGAATTACCTCAACTTTTTCTGCTGTATCAAAACCTCTAAAAAAATATATCTGATCAGAATTATCATTTGTAAATATTTTGTCAGGGCCTGCTGTTGCAAAATCTGGAACATCTATCCTTAATGAGTTAACCCCCCCTAACTCCCTCCATTGAGCTTTTGAAGGATTAAATCCTAATAAAAATAAAACCACTAATGAGACATAACAGTACTTTATATTCATAATTTTAATAAATTTTGAATACAAATGTATATCATTAAAACACCTATTTAGTTCTGAATTATGACTATTTTGTACTTATTTAGTACTTTTATAAAAATATTAGAATTGAAATTCTAATATTAAGTACTATTTTAGTACGAAAAATATGGAAGTTGAAAATATAACAATAGGAGAGAGGGTTAAAAAATATAGATTAACCAAAAACTTCTCTCAACAATATGTTGCCCAAAAAATAGGAATAACACAAAAAGCTTATTCTAAACTAGAGAATAATGAAATTAAAATGGGTGTTGATACACTAATAAGAATAGCGGAAGCATTAGAAACTCCTATCTCAAACTTTTTTGACGAGAGCAATAAACCTGTAGTAAATGATTTCAGCAGCAGAACTGGTGGTGACAATATTATATATAAAACAATTCAATCTGAAGAAATAGAAAAAATGTATAAAAAAATTCTTGAAGCCAAGGATGAAGTAATTAATGCAAAAGAAAATGAAATTTTAGCCCTTAAATCTATTATCGCTTTAAAGAAAAAATCTTAATCATCCTCTACCTTCTTGATGATTAAAATTTGGTTTACTTTAATCGGCAATGCGGGGTTCAGCTGATTGGCTTCAATAATCTGCTCTTTGCTGGTTTTATACTTTTTAGCAATGCCTTCTAAAGTTTCTCCTGGCATCACTTGGTGAGAAATCACACCTAATAAATCTGTTTTGTCTATGCTATCTGTTTGCATATCACTCAGGCGCAAAAAACCTTTGTTCATTTTTACAGCCAATGGCGAATTAGGAATTTGATTGGCTGGCCATTTAATGGCATAAGATTTTCCAGGAGAAACATTTAAAAAAGGTTTTCTTAACCATGGATTATGCCATTTCAGCAATTTGTAATTACTGGCATTGTCATGTGCCAATTCTATGAGGCTACTGATGCTAATATCGGCCAATAAAGTAACTGTTTCAGGCTCTTTGTATAACTGGTTAAAAGGCACATGAAACCCGTATTTTTCAGGATTTTCCATGACTTCTTTAATGGCCAAAATCCGAAATAAATAACGAGATGTTTCCGTGTTTAAATACAAATCTTCATAGCTATTCAGGTGTTGGCTCTTCACTTGTCTTTTGACACCTTCTATACCCATATTGTAACTTGCAGCCACCAATGCCCAACTGCCAAATTGCGCATACGCATCTTTAAAATATGCGCATGCAGCCAATGTTGATTTTTCTAAGTGATAGCGTTCATCCACCTCATCAGAAATTTCAAGTCCATAGTGCTTTCCTGTTTTATCTAAAAACTGCCAGTAGCCTGCTGCACCCGCTGGAGAAACTACCAATTGCAAACCACTTTCTGCCACAGCCAAGTACTTAAAATCTTGTGGAATTTGCTGATCTTTTAAAATGCGTTCTATGGTTGGAAAAAACCTACCCGCTCTTTTCATGTACAACAACATTTGCGATTGCCAATACACATTGGTTAACAATTCTCTGTCGTAGCGCTCCATGACATCTGGATCTTGCAAGGCTATCTTTTCAGTGGCAAATGTTAATGCATTGGGTAATTCAATAGAATAAACATGGTAATCTTGTTCAAAACCTTGTTTGGCTTTTTGGTCTTCTGTTTGACTTGCTTGAATAAACAAACCCAATGATAAGCCAAATAATAACAAGCTAAGGCCAAGTATAAGCTGTTGTTTTTTTCTGATTAGAAATTCCATGTACAAGTTTATAAAAGACCAATGCGTTGCACAAAACAAGTTGTTGACATTCACACAATACAAATATTTAAACAAGACAGCTATCGCTAGTAACCACAATCAACACTTTGGTTATATTTGTAGCAATGAGCGAGGAAATAGAGAACAACGAAGAAGTATCAGAAGAACCTGAATTGTACGAACATTTTAGAATTGTGGTTGATAAGGGCCAAAAGATGTTAAGGATTGATAAGTTCTTAATGAACCGAATTGAAAACGCCAGTAGAACAAAAATTCAAGCAGCCGCCGATGCTGGTAGCATTTTCGTAAACGAAAAACCTGTTAAGTCGAGTTATAAAATAAAACCACTCGACCTCATTTCTATCTTATTGGCCAACCCACCTAAAGATACAGAAATAGTTCCTGAGAACATTCCATTAACCGTTTTATATGAAGATGAAGATGTACTCTTGGTAAATAAAAAAGCAGGTATGGTTGTTCACCCGGGTCACAACAATGTTTCAGGCACATTAGTAAATGCTTTGGCCTATTATTTACAAGACTCTGCATTTATGAAAGAAAACAATATCCGGCCTGGATTGGTGCATAGAATTGACAAAAATACCAGTGGCTTGTTGGTGATTACTAAAAATGCCTTGAGCATGAATTTTTTGGCCAAACAATTTTTTGACCACAGCATTGAAAGAAGTTACCAGGCTTTGGTATGGGGCGATTTGCCACAAGATGAAGGCACCATTAGCGGATACATTGGTAGGAGCTTGAGAGACCGCCGAATTTTTCAGCTTTCATCAGACGAAAATAAAGGGAAATGGAGTGTAACCCACTATAAAGTGCTAGAAAGATTTCAGTTTGCTACTTTGGTATCCTGTAAATTGGAAACAGGCAGAACCCATCAAATTAGGGTTCATTTTAGGAGCATAGGACATCCTTTGTTTGCAGATGAAAATTATGGTGGACAGGAAATTGTATACGGACAAACTGGCGGTGGTAAATTCAAACAATTTATTCAAAATTGTTTTGATATTATGCCTCGCCAAGGATTGCACGCCAAGTCATTGGGCTTTATACATCCAAGTACAAAACTAGCTGTATTTTACGAAACTGAATTGCCTGAAGACATGCAACAAGTGATCGAAAAATTCAGAAAATACGCTGTTTACAACGACGAGAGTAACAACTAGTTTAATTTAAATTTTCATAAATAATAGCCACTCCTTGGCCTACTCCCACACACATGGTAGCCAAACCATACCTCAGGTTTCGTCTTTTCATTTCGTGTAACAAGGTTGTGCTAATTCTTGCACCACTGGCTCCCAATGGATGACCAATGGCAATAGAACCACCATTCACATTTACAATTTGTGGATCTAAGTCTAGTTCTTGCATACAAGCCAAACCTTGTGAGGCAAATGCCTCATTGAGTTCTATCAATCCAATATCGCTCATTTGTAAACCTGCTCTTTGCAAAGCTTTTAAAGTTGCAGGAACAGGTCCAATACCCATTACTGAAGGATCTACACCCGCAATTGCTTTTGCAACAATTCTAGCCATGGGTTTCAATTGCATGGTTTTTACTGCTTGTTCACTTGCCAAAATAAGTGCAGCAGCACCATCATTTATACCTGAAGAGTTGCCTGCTGTTACAGTTCCGTTTGCTTTGAAAGCAGGTTTTAATTTTGCCAAATCGGCTATGCTACTCAACCTTGGATGCTCATCTTTTTCAGCCATTAATTCTGGTTGATTTTTTTTAGGAATTGGAATGGCCAACAATTCATTTGCAAACAAACCAGTATCATATGCTTGTTGGTATTTCAGCTGTGATTGATAGGCAAATTCGTCTTGAGATTCACGGCTGATATTCCATTTCTCAGCTACATTTTCTGCAGTTTCTCCCATGCTAAAAGGATGGTACAGTTGAGCCAATTTTTTATTGGTGAAACGCCAACCAATTGTGGTATCATATATTTCAGGCACTCGGCTAAATGCTGTTTCTGCTTTAGCCATTACAAATGGGGCACGGGTCATCGATTCAGTTCCACCCACTAAATACACTTCACCATCACCACACTGAATAGCCCTGCTGCCATCAATGATACTTTGCAAACCAGATGCACACAACCTGTTAACTGTATTCCCACCAATTTCTGTTGGCAATCCGGCCAATAACAATGCCATACGGGCAACGTTTCTATTGTCTTCCCCTGCTTGGTTGGCAGCTCCTAAAATTACATCTTCAATTAGGGTTAAGTCTAAGCTTGGATTTCTAGCTATCAAACCTTTCAATACCATGCCAGCTAAATCGTCTGGCCTAATGGCACTATACATACCGCCAAATTTACCCACTGGGGTTCTCAATGCATCAATGATATAGACTTCTTTCATCACACAAAGCTAAGCAAAGACATTCATTTTTAACAGATTTGAAGAAAAGAGCCCTTGTTTTGATTTTTATAAATAGACTGTCAATGAAACAACATTAGATTGATACATTTGCTGTAGATGAACCAAAAAGCCAACGCCAATACAAAAACAGCTGTTGATTGGACTCAATTCAAGCGCATTGCCAAATTGAGCTTCCCATACAAAAGCAAAATGGCCATGGCTATATTTTTAACTTTGGGTATGGCTATAATGGGACCTTTGAGACCCTTTTTGGTTCAATATACCTTAGACCACGCCATCAGTGAATTGGATTTAAATAGTTTGGTGATGCTTTCTAGCTTGTTATTTTTATTGCTATTCCTTCAAACCCTATTTCAATATTATAGCACATTGCTGGGTAATTTATTGGCACAAAATATTTTGTTCGACCTCAGAAATAAAGTATACCAACACTTAAATTCATTTAAACTTCAGTATTTTAACAAAACCCCAGTTGGCACCTTGGTAACCAGAAGTATCAGCGACATAGAAACCATCAGTGATATTTTTAGTGAAGGGCTTATCAATATCATTGGAGAAGCATTGCAAATTACTTTTATGCTGTTTTTGATGTTTTACACCGACTGGAAACTTTCTTTGGTTTGTTTGTCGGTATTGCCTTTGCTGTTTTATGCAAGCTATGTTTTCAAAGAAAAAGTAAAGGCTTCGTTTGAAGAAGTTAGAAATGAAGTGGCAAAACTCAATACTTTTGTTCAAGAGCATTTAAGTGGCATGCAAATAGTACAGCTCTTTAACAGGCAGCAAACAGAACTCGAACGTTTTAAAGAAATCAACCACAGGCATGCGCATGCCAATATCAAATCTGTACTTTACTATTCTGTATTTTTTCCGGTTGTAGAAGTCATTTCAGCTATTTCAACAGGTTTGTTAATTTGGTTTGGAGCAAAAGAGGTTTTATTAGAACATACGAGTATTGGAACATTGGTTGCCTTTATCATGTACATTGGTATGTTTTTTAGACCCATCAGGCAATTGGCAGACCGGTTCAACTCGCTGCAAATGGGTATGGTTGCTAGCAAAAGAATATTTGCCCTATTAGACGATACTTCTGAAAAAGAGGCAAGTGGCAGCCTACAAAACTTCACCTTAAAGGGCCATATACAGTTTCAAGATGTTTGGTTTGGATACAAGCCCAATAAGCCCATTTTAAAAGGAATTAATTTTGAAATTAACAAGGGTCAAAGCGTTGCTATTGTTGGGGCAACTGGGGCGGGTAAAAGTACCATTTTTCAATTAATCTCACAGTATTTTAGCATCCAAAATGGCCTCATCAGTATTGACGGAGAACCCATTGAAAGGTATGACCCACAATTATTGAGGCAACAATTGAGCGCTGTACAGCAAGATGTATTCTTGTTCAGCGGCAGCATATTTGACAATATCAGATTGTACAGAAATCATATCAGTGACGAGGACATCATTGCCATGTCAAAAAAACTAGGTGCCCATGATTTTATTTCAAAGCTACCAAACCAATACCATGAAATTGTTTATGAGAGAGGTGCCACCTTATCTGTTGGTCAAAGACAGCTCATTTCATTTGTAAGAGCCATGGTAGCTAACCCGCAAATTCTTTTGCTTGATGAAGCTACAGCATCTATTGACCACGATACCGAAAAAACCATACAAGATGCCATTTCTATCATGATGGAGGGACGTACATCTATAGTCATTGCACACCGTTTAAGTACCGTGCAACATGCAGACGAAATTTTAGTGCTAGACCATGGTCAGCTCATTGAACGTGGTACACATGAAAATTTATTAAAATTAAAAGGGGTATACGAAAATTTATACACTACCCAATTTCAAGCTAAAGCGTAATTTATTAACTTGATTTAAATAAAGCCATTCCACTTTCTAATGGCCCATTCTATTACAGCAAAGCAAAGCAGTATATAAAATAGGAAACGAAAGGCAACCAATTCTTTGACTAATTCTGTTTCAGCAATCACTTGTTTGGCAGGGTATTGTTTGATTAAGAGATCAGGTAATGTTTGCATGTTTTCATAGCCTAAAAATTGCGCATTCGACTGTTCAGCAATTTGCTTCAAAACAGTGTGGTTAGCACCCGATTGATTGCGTTCTGCCAAAACCTGTTTTACCTGAATACTTCCCTTCTTTTTAAAACCAACTTGGCCTGCTAGTTCGCATTGGTAGTTGTATGTTCCAGGCTCCAACAAACCCGCATTTAAAAAGTAAGATTTAGCAGTTTTATCAAATTCAAATTGATACGATTTATTTCTAGAGTTGGTTAATTCCAACTGGAGCTTTTTTGAATTATCAGGTTCAAACAACTCATTAAAATAGGCTGCTTCAAACTGTACAGCTTCATTTTCCTCGAATAATTTCTTGAGGGGCTTAACCCTAAACCTGCTTTTGTCTTCTTTGCCTGCTATGTATTGGATAGTTTTTGAAAGCATGGAAACTAAAAATTCATCATTGCTTGCTTGTTTGTTCAAGAGCAACCTCCAATGCCACAGACCTTCTCCACAAAAAAATGCCTTTTTAATTGCATGGTTCTTTAAGAAAAAAAGCAACGGAGTTTCTGTTTTTACGTACCCTATTTGCTGAGCCAAAATTACTTCAGCATAAGGTGCTAGTAAATAATTTCCATAAGGCACAATTAAAGGAGGCAATTGATCTAGGGTATAATTATCTGATGAAGAAACAAATAAATTATCGGCATTTACATTCCAAGCTTTAGCCTCAGTAGTATTGGTTCTACCAGAAACAATTTCAAATCCTGATTGCAATTTGTTCATAGCAACCAAACCTGTATTTGCACCAATAAAATGCAATTGTGGCATTTGAGCCAAATTCAATTGTTCTAATAGCGGAAGTCCTTCTCCTTTTAGGCCTGGCAATTGGTACAAGATATACAAATCGGCCTTTTGAATCATAGAAGCATTGTGCGATTGCAGAGAAACCACTTCTAGTTCTATGTTCTTATTGGCAATTAATAATTGTTTAATTGCGGCAATATCTGGGTGAGGAACTGCATACACTAACACAATTTTTTGTTTCGACTTAATTACCTCAACGACTGCTTGTAATTGGTTGTTGACCAATGTTCTTTCTCCTTTTACAGGAACCAATTGAATTTGATAATTGTGAATTCCTTCTTTTTGGGACTGCACCTCAAACACACAATTCTGTGATTGATTGCCTTTGAATTGAATTGGCTTAGTGGCTATGCACTTGCCATTTTCTATGAGTTGAGCCTGCGTTTGTATTGAATTAAAACCTTTAGACTGGGCAGTAAATTCAATGGTAAAAGCATTGCCTTCAAAAACAAGCTCGTTAAATTTTGGATGATGTATCCAACAATCTTTAAATGCAAAGGTATCGCCTGTACCTACAGTAAAAATTGGAAATTTAAATTCATTGGCCAAATAAGTTGGGTTTGAACCTGTATTGTAATTTCCGTCTGAAATGAACACCATGGCACCTGCTTGCACAGCAGAAAAACGCATGTTAGCCTCATCAAATAGGGCGTCAAATCCAGTGAGTTTACCTTTAAAATCAAATGAATCATTGGTAGAAATTTGGTCTGAAAAATGAACCGTCTGTACAGTGTATTCATTTGCTAGTTTTTGGGAAAGTGCTGCAACTTGTGCTTGTAAATTCTTTTTTATTTCTAAAGAATCTTGGTGCAAAAGCATGCTTTCTGAATTGTCTACTGCCACCAATAACAATGGCTTTAAATAATTGGTTTGTTTCCATTTAAACAATGGTCCAAGCAGCAATAGGAACAAAGAAAATACGAGTGCAGATCTAAAAAAAACAAGCAGGTATTGAAGCCATTTAGAGGCAATTTGCAATGGATTTTTGGCGTACAACCACCTTCCAATTACCAATGATAAAATCAATAAAAATGGAAGGATCCACCAAAAATAGGGCTGACTAAAACTCATCCTACAAATTCAATTGTTACATCACCATCCCACCACATACATGAATGGTTTGACCACTGATATATGCAGCTGCATCAGAAGCCAAAAACAACACACAATTAGCAACATCAGCAGGTGAGCCACCACGCTTTAAAGGAATTGATTTAATCCATTCTGCCTTAACTTCATCACTCAAGGCTTCGGTCATTTCAGTTTCAATGAATCCAGGGGCAATGGCATTGCAACGGATATTTCTTGACCCTAATTCTTGTGCGACAGATTTGGTTAAACCAATCATTCCAGCTTTTGAAGCTGCGTAATTGGCCTGACCAGCATTGCCCGTAACACCAACAACCGAAGTAATATTAATGATAGAACCTTGTTTGGCTTTCATCATGGGGCGCATAGCTGATTTGGTTAATGCAAAGGCTGATTTTAAATTCGTATCTAATACCTCATCCCATTGTTGTTCTGTCATTCTCATTAACAATCCATCTCTTGTAATTCCAGCATTGTTCACCAAAATATCAAGGGTGCCAAATTCTTTTAAAATTTCTTCTACCAATACATCAGCTTCGGCAAAATTGGCTGCATTACTTTGATAGCCTTTTGCACGAATACCCAACTGAATCAATTCTTGTTCAAACACCTTGGCTTTTTCAACAGAACTTACAAACGTAAACGCAACATTTGCCCCAGCTTTAGCTAAAGCCAAAGCGATGCCTTTACCAATTCCTCTTGATGCGCCTGTTACCAAGGCTGTTTTACCCGTTAAATCTAACAATTGACTCATAGTTTAAATTTTGTTTTGAACAAATATAATAGCAAGGCTAGCTTTTACAAATTTTACACACTATTTGGATGCAGCCTTTTAAAACTATTAAATTAAAATAAATGACGCTACATTGACTATTTTTTCGGTAAATTGCCCGTGTTGAAACAGCTCAAATTGGGTATCGGTTTACTTGCATTATTACTCCAAGTACAAACAATTTGGGGGCAGGGTATTCTTACGCCATTTGGTCAAAACCGGGTACAACATACTCGATTTGAATGGTCGTTTTTGCGTTCAGAAAATTTTGATGCATTTTTTTATTCTGGCGGTAAAGAGCTTGCAAACTATGGTATTCGAACAGCTGAAGAAAATTTACAATTTCTTCAAAAAACCATTGACCATCGGTTAACTGCACGTGTAGAAATTATTTGTTATAACAATTTATCAGATTTTAAACAAAGCAATTTTGGCCTTGAAGAAATGGCACAAAATACAGGAGGATATACCAATGTTGTCAGCAATAAAATAGCTATTTATTTTGATGGAGACCATGCCCATTTACAAGCCCAAATTAAAGAAGGATTGGCATTGGTTATTTTAAATGAAGTTTTATACGGAGGTTCTATTGCTGAGCGCGTTCAAAATGCCACCTTAATGAATCTACCAGAATGGTATTTACGTGGACTGACAACTTATTTGGCTAAACCTTGGAACTCAACTTTAGACAACCAACTGAAAGATTGGATACTCAGTAAGAAGAAGCACCGTTTTAACAGGCTTTGTCAAAAAGACCCAATATTTGCTGGTCAAAGTATGTGGAAGTTTCTGATAGAAAACAACGATGCCGATTTTGTATCCAATCTAATTTATTTAACGCGTTTATCCAGAAATTATGAAACTGCGCTCGGATATATTCTTAACAAGCCCTTTAAAGAAATTGAAAAAGATTGGGGAAACTATTACCAAGATGCTTATAAAAAAGAAGAGTTACTGAGAGATTTTCCTCAAAATGGATTTAAAATAAAACGAAGAATTGCGCAGTACATTGAACCCAGTTTAAGTACCAGCCCCAAGGGCAATTTTACAGCTTTTACAACCAATAAAAATGGCAAATACAAGGTTTGGCTTTTAGACCATAAAAACAGTAAAACTAAAAAAATATTCAAAGGAGGCTTAAAATACAACCAATTAATTATAGACCATTCTTTTCCAGTTTTAGCCTGGCAATCTGGAGGCGATAAACTGGCTTATGTTTTTGAAAAAAAGGGCAGCGTGTGGATGCATTTAATAGACTTGGTTAACCACAAAAAAGAAAGCATCCGTTTTTTAAAATTCGACAAAATAACTGGAATGGATTTCAGTGAAAATGGCCGGTCTATTGTATTTTCTGCAGTTAGAAAAGGACAATCAGATTTGTACTTGTACGATATACCAACCCGAAAAGAAAGACAATTAACTTTTGATTTTTGGGACGACAAAGACCCCAAATTTGTTTCGAATTCTGAAGCCATTGCGTTCAGTTCCAATAGGTTGTCAGATTCACTTGGTGTAAAGAACCAAAACAGACTCAATACCGAAAATAATTTTGACATTTTTTTGTATGATGTCAGTACTTTTAGCCCTAAGTTAAAACGGTATACCAATACCCCATTTATCAACGAAACAAAACCTGTAGCATATAACCAACAATACATTGCTTATTTAAGCGACTACAACGGAATTGTAAATAGATATGTGAGTAAGATGGAGGAGGTATATGATTACACGCAATTGTTACTCTACAAAAAAGATTCGCTAATACCAGAAACACTCTCATACAGAAACACCGCAGAACGTCCTCAATTCATCTCTCATTTGTTTGAAAAAACAGACTCTGTAATTGTGATGAAAGAACAAGTTTACACCTACCCCCTCAGCAATTACCACCGCAATATCTTAGACTTTGACATTGCCAAACAAACAGGCCAGCTAACAGAAATTGTTCAATACCAACAAAAGTATTTTATCAAATTTGCTCCAGTTGAAAAAGAAATTGAGCAAGCCGCTTTAAGCATTGAGTCTTACCCCAATTTATTCCGTTTAAAATCAGGCATAGCAGACAAACCTTTTAGTGCGGGTTTACAAGTTTATGCCCCATCTGAAGAACAAGCGTCTTCTAATAAGGCAGCTACATTAGATTTAAC
>CANHRW010000046.1 GCA_947462865.1 Bacteroidota bacterium
TAAAAGACATAGCTGAAGCAACCAATTTAGACATCTCAACCATTAGCAGAGTTGCAAACTCTAAATACATTCAAACTGATTTTGGTGTCATTCCGCTAAAATTCTTCTTTAGTGAAGGCATTGCCACCGAAGATGGAGAAGAAGTGAGTAGCAGAGAAGTTAAAAAGATTTTAAAAGATGCCATTGAAGCTGAAGAAAAATCTAAACCACTTCCTGACGAAAAGTTAATGGAAATTCTAAAAGACAAAGGGTATCATATTGCCCGCCGAACTGTTGCCAAATACAGAGAACAGATGAACATTCCTGTTGCTAGGCTTAGAAAAGAGATTTAAAGATTCAAATTAAATAAAGCACTGTATTAAAGGACTCCCTGTCCAAACTGTTCTTTACCAGCAAAATAGACATTGTCAAAAGGAGTATCTATACCAGGAAACAAATCTATTTGGTACATACGTTTGATTTCTAAAACGGCAACTACCAATAAAACAAATACTGCAACTACATATAAGTATTTGGCAAAATCAACCAATTCTTTTTTACCTTTTTCAATTTCATAACCAATACGCGCTTTAAAAGTATTTTCTTGGTTTTGAACTTGCTGAGCGTTGTTTAAGATGAGGGTTTTCATAAAACTTCTATTTAAATGGTTGTACAATCGAATTGCTAATTCAAATGTACTATTTAAATGGAGGTTTTTACTATTTAAGTTGCTGTTACATCTTAAACACCTCAAAATGAGAGGAATAAAATTTACATGTATTACACTTTTACTTATTTATTTGGTTGTTTTTACTATTTTAATAGTTTTTTATGGTCGTTTTTAACCAGTAAAACGGTTTATTTTGATGTATTTGTTATTTTATTGGAGAAACCTCTTCCATTAATGTACGAAATGCCAAAAGTTTGTTTCCGTATTTTTCGAGGGTTTTTTGCTGTAATGCTGGTGCAAACTGCTCTTGGTAGGTAAAATAATCTTGCATGCTTTTGGCAAGGTATTGAACTGCGTAGGTTTCACCAGTTTCATCTGCCTGACGGGTTAAGAGTCTGAGTATTTTGGCAGATTGAAACATTCCTGTTGCCATTACTTCAGGAATATGTGTTTGTTGCATCCATGACAACCATTCGGTATGAATGCTGTCATCAACATTTAAGGTTACGTTGTAAATGATCATTTTGTTGGTTCTTGTTGGTTTAAAAATTGGTCTCCCCTCAATAGCCTATAGCGCTTTCTAGCTTCATTGCTGTATACACTTCCTGGATATTGTTTGATTAATAATTCATATAAGTGCATAGCAAGTTGAGGTTTGTTTAGTTTATAGTCAAATAATTGTGCAGCTTTAATTACTGCTTGATCCGCTAAAACATCAGTTGCATATAAAGTATAAACTTTTTCAAATTGTTGAGCGGCTAGCTCAAACTGACGCATTGATTGTGCAATTTCTCCTCGCTTGTAGAACATATCATCAAACAAAACGTTTTTAGGATAGGTACGTTCAATACTATCTAATAGCGAAAGCGCTTCCTGAAAATGTTGTTGGGTGGCCAATAAATCAGCCCTAGCAAACAATTTCAGGGCATCTTGATTGCTGTCTATGGTGTTTTCTTGAATCAACAATGACAATTCCATGGCATTGTTTGCTATAAGTTGTGTAGTGGCTGTTTTTAAAACATCCAATTGAGCCTTAGCCCAATCAAACTCGCCTAAAAAGTAACTCAATCTAGCAGACCTAAATTTTGCCTCCTGCCCCATTGGCTCTTCCATAAAATCTTTGTCTACCTGTCCAAACAAGAGCATAGACTCCCATACTTCTCCAGTAACTATATATACATCGGCCAATGCCAATTTGCAAGCAGCTGCAAAATTGCGGTCGGTTGTGAGCTGAATGGCCTTCGAAAAATTAAGGATGGCTGCTTGGTTGTTGTGCAAATAGTTGAATTGTAAACTTGCCAAATTGTATCTTGTTTTGGCATCATCCCCTTCTTTGGCTAATAAATTGTTGTATTCTGCTTCTACCAACAACAAATCGGCTTGGGTGTAATTTCCGGAAAGTAATTTTTGAGTTCTGGCACTCAACAATTCTTGTTTGGCATAATAATAAAATGGAGATGCAGATCCCAAACTACAAACATCACTATATATAGTTATAGCATCATCAAACTTGTTATTAGAAAATGCTAACAAACCTAACTCAAGTATTTTTCTCCCATTAAAACCTTGCTTTTTATCTATTTTTCTTGTAAAAATTAATGCTGAATTATAGTCTGCTCTTTGCACATAAAACCAAATGAGCATGTCTTGCAAGCTGTTATCGTCCGGAAATTGTTTGTATTGTTTGATTAGGGCTGTTTTGCAATTGTCAAAATCTTGGTTGTTTTGAAGCAAATGCTGAAGCAAACCCTGAATTTCTTCTATCTTAGAAGGGTCTATACTCAGTAGTTTAACCCACTCTTCTATGGCGGCTTTGCGATTATCTATATCAGTATACAATGCGGCTAAATCTGAACAAAACAATTGTTCGTTGCGGAGCAGTTCTCTCCCTCTTAAATACGACTGAATTGCTTCGCTTAAAAAACCTCTTTTTGCAAATGCCATTGACAAATCAGTAACAGTTTGTTCATTGGCATTTAACTGTTTAATGAGCATTGATGCGTAATCTGAGGCAATTGTTTTATTGCCAAAATAAAAAGAAATATAAGCTTGGTCTACAGCATAAACAGCCACCCTAGGAAATTTCTTATTTTGCTTCTTTACCAATTTTATTGCAGCATTTTCTTGTTTGAGTTCAAGATATGCCTTTAATAAATTGTCGTAATAATAGATTGAACTGGGGGCTTTATTGGCCAATTTTTCATACAAATCTGCAGCTTTAGCCCATTCTCCATTTTGGGCAAACTGATTGGCCAATTGTTCGTCCTGTTGTTGTCCATGCAGCAATTCCGAGCAGAAAATAAAAATGGCAATAAAAATAGATATACCCTTATGAAACATCCTGCTAAATTAAGCGCTGAATCGCAAAATGTGTAAAATAGAATTCAATTGGATTCAATTATTTTTGTTTATTGCATAAAAAACTTTGAGCACCATTAAAAAACTTGCAGGTCAGACAGCCATTTACGGCTTGAGCACCATTGTTGGGCGCTTTTTAAATTATTTGCTGGTTCCAATACAGACAAGGGTATTTAATCTGGTACAATTTGGTACAATAACTGGTTTGTATGCGTATATCACTTTTTTAAATGTACTGCTCACCCATGGCATGGAAACAGCCTTTTTCAGGTTTGCAGAAAAACACAATCACGAAAAAAGTATTTATTCTACAGCTATGCGTTCAGTATTGTTCTTCAGCTTGTTGTTTGGATGTTGCACGTTTTTGTTTGCAAGCCAAATAGCAGCGCTCATTCACATGGGTGCAACCGCATACTACATTAAAATTGTAGCTGTTATTATTGCTTTAGATGCCATTTGCGCAGTTCCATTTGCACTACTCAGAAAAGAAAACAACGCACTGCGTTTTGCACTGATTAAAAACGCAGGAATTGCAGTGACCATTTTCTTAAATGTGTACTTCTTGTTAATAGGACCTTATTGGCTACAAGAAAATCATAGGCTATTGCCATTTATTAGCAATGACGTAGACCCCTCAGTTATATTGATTGCTAATTTATGTGGTAGCCTTTTAACTTTTGTATTGTTGTTACCCGAAATCATTACTATTCGCTTTAAAAGAAACCGGGCACTGTATCAAGAAATGTTAGAATATGCCATTCCTATTATGTTTATTGGATTTGCTGGAATGATCAATGAAACCCTCGACCGCATTATGCTGGTTCAATTGATTCCAGACCAATCAACAGCATTACGTATGAATGGAATATATGGCGCCAACTACAAGTTATCAATAGTTATCACCTTATTTATTCAAGCCTTTAAATATGCAGCTGAACCATTCTTTTTTAAACATGGTAAAAACAGCAGTAAAACCCAGATATATGCCGATGTAATGCAGGTGTTTATTGTAGTATGTTTGTCTATTTTTTTAATGGTGATGCTAAATATGCGCTTGTTTGAACAGTTTATTGGCGTTGAATTCAGAGAGGGATTGACCATTGTACCCGTTTTGTTGTGGGCTAATATTTTCTTAGGTATTTATTACAATTTGAGTATTTGGTACAAACTAACTGACCAAACCAGCAAAGGTGCCTATATAGCAATTGCAGGCGCAATCATAACTGTCATACTCAATTATATGCTGATACCCATTTTAGGTTATTATGGCGCAGCGCTTTCAACCGCAATTTGTTATGGAACCATGATGGTATTAGGCTATGCTATGGGTCAGAAATATTACCCAATTCCCTACAAAGTGGCCAGTTTCTTTGGTTATTCAATTTTAGCATTACTGCTCTATGGAATTGGCTATTACCTTCAAAGTAACCTTGCTCAAAACAGCACCTATTACCTGGTTGGAAATGGCATTTTGGTGTTGTTTATCTTGATTGCTGTTGTCCTAGAAAAATCAAAATCTCGTTTGCATGCAGAAAATTCAAATTAAATCCCTTTCAACCAATCCATTGCCTTCATACCAAACTGAACATGCAGCAGGTATGGACCTTATGGCCGATTCAAAAACACCTATTTTATTGAAACCAGGCCAAAGAAAATTAGTAGGAACTGGCATTTCAATTGCATTACCTGTTGGATATGAAGCTCAAATAAGATCGAGAAGTGGTATAGCTTTTAAAAATGGAGTTTGTGTGCTAAACAGCCCTGGCACAATTGATGCCGACTACAGAGGTGAAATTAAAGTGTTATTGATCAATCACGGAGAAGAAGATTTTACCATTGAACACGGAGACCGAATAGCACAAATGGTTATAGCCAAACATGAAACCATTTTGTGGGATGCAGTTAACCAACTTGACGAAACACAAAGAGGCATTGGTGGATACGGGAGTACAGGAGTAAAAAACGCCAATTAAAAAGATTCAAAACAAAATTGTAATTTTCGCAACTAATTATAGCGCATAAAATGAAAATCATTGTACCAATGGCCGGAATGGGAAAAAGAATGAGGCCACATACCTTGACCGTACCTAAACCACTTATACCTGTTGCAGGCAAACCAATCGTTCAAAAAATCATTGAAGACCTTGCAAAAGTTTGTGGAGACGATATTGATGAGGTGGCCTATATTATTGGGCCCTCATTTGGACAAGAAGTTGAAGAAAAGTTAATTTCTGTAGCAAACAGTGTAGGTGCATCTGGTAAAATATATTACCAACATGAGCCACTAGGCACTGCTCATGCCATCATGTGCGCAAAAGAAAGTTTAGACGGAAATGTGCTAGTAGTTTTTGCAGATACATTATTTAAAGCAGATTTTACATTAGACAGAAGTCAAGAAGGAATTATTTGGGTACAAAAAGTGGAAGACCCAAGACCCTTTGGAGTAATCAAGGTAAATGAAAACAATACCATTACCGATTTTATTGAAAAACCTGAAACTTTTGTGTCCGACTTAGCCATTATTGGAATTTACTACTTTAGAGATGGGGCTTATTTGAGAAGTGAGCTGCAATATTTACTCGACAATGATATCCGTGAAAAAGGTGAATACCAACTCACAAATGGACTAGAGAATATGAAGAAAAAAGGAACCAAATTTGTTCCTGGGCAAGTGACTGAATGGTTAGATTGTGGCAACAAAAACGCAACAGTTTACACCAACGCTAGAATTTTAAGTTTTATGGCTGCTGATGGCGAAAAAATGACAGGCGATCATGTTCAATTATTCAATTCAGTTGTCATTCAGCCATCATATATTGGAAACAATGTTCAGCTTAAAAACACAGTTGTAGGACCAAATGTGAGTATTGGAGATGGTTGTGTGATAGAAAGCACCATTCTTTCAGACAGTATTGTTCAAATCAACACCCAATTAAAAGATGTAGTCATTAAAAATGCAATGATTGGCAGTCATGTGGTTTACAAAGGACAAGCCAAAGATTTGAGCATTGGTGATTACAGTACAGAGGGATAAACTCAACACAATTTGAAAACACGCATTCTAATTGCAATCATTTGGTTGTTGGTTTCTGGAGATTGTTTTGCACAAGACATTCCTGAACAAACCAGACAAAATTTTGATACACATTTCTTCAATGGTATGAAGGAAAAGATGCAGGGAAATACCAAAGAAGCAGTCAATGAATTTAAAAAAGCATTGCGTATTTTACCTACACAAGCCAATGTCAATTTTCAATTGAGCACCGTGTTACTTGCAGAAAGAAAAGGTGCCGAGGCAGAAATCTATGCTGAGAAAGCATATCAATTAGAGAAAACAAATGAGTGGTATGTGCAAAATTTAATGGATATTTATAGATACAATAAAAATTATACTGCTGCCGAATTGTTTTTAACAGATAGGTACAAGACGAGTAAGAATCCTGATTTATTGTATGAACTTTCTTTCATTCAACTACAAAATAACGCACCAAAGAAAGCCATTAAAAGTTTAAACCAGCTCGAAAAAAAGGTGGGAATTAGCGAAGACATTACCAAACAAAAGGAACAAATTTATTTACAGCTAAACAATTTATCAGCAGCCATACGTGAATTGGAAAAACTCATAGCTAAATTTCCACAAAACCAACAATACAGAGGCGCTTTGGCTGATTTATACCTTTCTAATGGCAAAGAGAGAGAAGCAATTGCTATATATACTGCAATATTAAAAATAGAACCTAAAAACAGTTATGCAGCATTTGCGCTGAGCGATTTTTATAAATTAAAAAATGAAAAAGATTCTTGTTTTCATTACCTAAAAAAAGGTCTTGAAGGCAACGGAGACATCAAGTCTAAGTTGGGTGCATTTACCAGCATCATACCAAGCAACTTTTTTGAAGAAAAACAAAATACCATTTGTGATCATCTTGCTGACGTACTGATTCAGAGTAATCCAGAAAATGCTGGCCCATATTTAATCAAAGGCGACCTACAACTCGAAAGTAGAAAGCCAGATAAAGCCCGAGAATTTTACCTAAAAGCGTCGGAACAAAATGATGGTGGCTTAATTGCTTGGGAACAAATTTTGCAATGTGACCAATTATTGGCCAATTACAAATTGATTTTAGCAGATGCAAAAAAAACCAATGAATTGTTTCCAACATACGCACTAGGCTATTACCACAGTGCTTTTGCTTCTATTCAACTTAAGGCATACAACGATGCCATTGTAGCTATTCAAATGGGAATTGAATTTGCTGAAGAAAGCAATTTGAGGTCTCAAATGTTTGCCATGATGGGCGATGCCGCAAACTATGCAAAAAGATATGCCTTATCTGATTCGGCTTACGCAAGTTCATTAGAAACGGATCCATCTAACGCCTATGCACTCAACAACTATGCTTACTATTTGTCTCTAAGGAATGAGCAATTAGACTTGGCAGATAGCTTGAGCAAGCGCTCCATGATTTTAGACCCAGAGAACGCATCTTATGCCGATACGTATGGATGGATTCTTTATCAGAAAAAAGACTACAATTCAGCATTAATTTACATAGAAAAATCTTTAGAAAAAGCGCCAAATAATGCAGAGGTAAATGAACATTTAGGAGATGTTCTATTTAAACTTGGAAAAATACTGGAAGCAAAAAATGCATGGAAAAAAGCAAAAGAATTGGGTGCTGAAAGTGAGGCGTTATTAAAGAAACTAAAGCAATGAAATCCTTCCAAAAGTTCCTATTGATTCTTTGTTGTATGTGTATTTTTATTGCCAATTCATGCAAATCAAAAAAAGTAGTTCAAGAAATTAAATTGAATCCTATACCACAAAAACAGGAAGTTAAAGCCAAGAACTACGAAACAGAAATTAAACAAATCAATGCAAATGCCAATCAAACAAATTGGTATTGTGCAAAAGCAGCCGTAAAATATGATGATGGAAAACAAGCCATTGGTTTGGACCTAGAAATACAAATTGAAAAAAACAAAGAAACTTGGGTAAATGTAAAAGCAATGGGCTTTATCAATGTTGCTAGAATTGTTTTTCAAACTGATTCTGTTCGCATTTTAGATTATATCAACAGAACTTACACCAGTGCTTCTTATAAGTACCTCGATCATTTTACAAGCCTACCTTTGGGGTATTCACAAATAGAAAATTTATTGTTAGGGAACGTACTTTATCCGCTAGACATTCATTCAACCATTGTTCAAAAAAGCAATAATACCATCAGTACTTTTAACCAGTTTTTTGGATTTAAACAGCGTGTCAATTTGAATAATCTGTTCAAGGTTATTCAAACCAATATTCAAGACAGTGCTCAAAAACAAAGTCTCCAAATAAGCTACAGCCAATTTATAGCTGAAAACAAAAATCAATTTCCAGAAAAAATAGCTATTCTATTAAAAAGCGACAAACAGCTCAGCATTGATATGCTTATGAATAACCTATCTTTCAATAAAAAAAGAGATTGGCAATTGTCTGTTCCTAAAAACTATAAGGTAAATGTATTTTAAGGTACTCAATCGCATGCATTCGTTCACAACCATTGGCACAAAACAGCTCTTGGTTTTAATTACTTTTTGCTTTTTATACAGCAGTGTTTTGGGGCAGAAAGCAAGTCAAAAAAGAAAAGAATTAGAGGCCAAAAGAAAAGAACTTCAACTCAAAATTGAAGAAAACAAAAAACGTTTGGCCGAAACCAAAAAGGAAGAAAGCAATTCCCTGAAACAATTGAATGTACTTGGTGTTCAAATTAAAACCAGAGAACAAATGATAGACCACATTGGTCAGGAAACTTTTGAACTATCCATTGAAATAGATGGCCAAAAAAGAGCGGTTTTAACCCTTGAAAACGACCTTGTTCAACTCAAAGAAGATTATGCCAAAAATATTTTGGCTGCCTACAAGAAAAGAAATTTCAACGATCAACTCATGTTTGTGTTCGATTCTAAAAACTTTTTTCAAGCCTTTAGGAGAATCAAATACCTGAATCAATATGGAAGGTACAGGGTTGAACAATCAAAGTTGATTTTAAAAACACAAAAATCAATCATAGAGGCCATCAATGAAATGATTGCCATTAAAAACCAAAAAATGGACTTAATGGGGTTAAAAGAAAATGAGAAGAAAGAACTGGAAATAGACAAAAAAGAAGAAACCAATTTGTTAGAAAAATTACAACAGCAGGTAAGTAATATCAAAGGGCAGATTATTAGACAAGAACGCATGTCTAACTTATTAAATAAAGCAATTGGAGAACTCATTCAAAAGGAAATAGCTGAAGCAAGAAGAGCTGAAGAGGCCAAACGAAAAGCTGAAGAAGCCAAACGCCTCGCCAATGCAAAAAAATCTAATACCAAACCAGAACCTCAAAAACAAACTACCGCAAACTCTTATTTGTCTAGTTCAGGCTTGGCTTTGAGTAAAAACTTTGAAGACAACAAAGGGAAATTACCATGGCCTGTTGATGCAGGAACAATTGCTTCTAGGTTTGGAACAAGGGAGCACCCTGAGCTCA
This sequence comes from Bacteroidota bacterium, assembly GCA_947462865.1. Taxonomy (GTDB): domain Bacteria; phylum Bacteroidota; class Bacteroidia; order UKL13-3; family UKL13-3; genus CAISCU01. Next base: position 9,526 of record CANHRW010000046.1, read on the forward strand.
AAGGGGTAATGGTAAAAAACAATGGCTTAGACATTAAAACACCCATTGGTGCTGAAGTGAAATGTGTATTTAAAGGTGAGGTGGTGCGCTGCTTTACTATACCAGGCTTAGACAACGTGGTACTGGTAAACCATGGTGAATATTATTCAGTATACGCCCGTTTAGAAAATATCAAAGTAAGAAAAGGACAACAATTAGACGCATTAGAAAGTATTGGCACCTTATCACAAAACGAATCAGAAAACCATTCCCTGCTCCATTTTGAAATTTACAAACAAACCAATTTACAAGACCCAAGCAAGTGGTTACGCTAATTTTTTAAGGATATTTTAGGTGAACATGCAACTTGAAATGCTTATATTTGGTCTAATACAAAACAGAAAATATGAAAAAAATTTATACGATAGGTTTGGTTTTGGCTTTTGGCGTAATTGGAATGGACAGTCTTCAGTCATACCCTTATGGACCTCCTGCAGGTTATGCTGGTGGCCCTGCTGAGTCTGGAATGACCTGTGCAAATCCATCTTGTCATGGAGGTACAGCGAGTGTTGCTACAACAAATATCATTACAACAGATATCCCTGCCGAAGGTTATACTGCAGGTAATACTTATACCATAACAGTTACGGTTAACAATAACGGTGCAAAAGGATTTCAAGTCAGCCCTCAAACTACAGATGGTACATTAGCGGGTTCACTTACTGCTGGTTCAGGAAACAAAGTAGTAAATGGAAAATACGTGACGCATACCGGTGCCATTACAAATACACCTGCTATATGGTCATTTACATGGAAAGCCCCAGTTTCTGGAACTGGCCCAGTTGACTTTTACGGGGCATTTGCTAACAATACAAGTGTTACAAGAACTCAAAAAGTAACTGTTGCTGAAAAATCGGCAACTGGTATCAACGAAAACGAATACCTCAGCCAATTGAGTTTGTATCCAAACCCTGTCATTGGCAAAACTTTAAACTTAGCGTTTGACCTAAAAAAGAATTCAGTTGTAGAAATTGTGTTGGTTGACCTAACAGGCAGAGAAGTTATCAATCTAGAGAACAGTGTTGAAGGAATGGGTAGTAAGGCATACAGCTTTACATTGCCAGAACTCAACAACGGAATATACTTTGTTCAGGTTCGCATCAACGACACCCGAATAAGTAAGAAAATATGGATTAACAAATAATTTAAAAATGCCGCAAATGCGGCATTTTTTATGCATTACCGTTTCATCAGTTGATACTTCAAAATGGCTGCAACAGAAATGGCATCTGTAATTTTACCCTGCATCACCATTTGGTAAACCTCATCAAAATGTATTTTTTGAATTTGCAATTGTTCAGAATCTTCTGGATCGGCAATATCTAGGCTTATGCCTTGTGCCAAATATACAATTGCTTTTTCGTCAGTTGCTGAATTGCTGAGGTGTAATTCTAGGAGTTGTTCCCATGTAGAGGCCAATAAACCACACTCCTCCAATAATTCTCTTTTTGCCGTATCTAATGGCGACTCACCAATTGCAGAACCCCCTTCAGGAATTTCCCAAGAGTAGGCATTTAAAGGAA
>CANHRW010000047.1 GCA_947462865.1 Bacteroidota bacterium
ACAGGCAAAACCTTGGCCAAAATCAGTCCGATATGGTACTTTGTGCATAGACAGTGCAGACAAAGTGAGTGTAGACTCCTATAAAACAACAGCATTATTGGTTATTCAAAATGACAGCATATTGTATGAAAATTATAATGACAATGCAGGATTGACATACTTGAGTAATTCGTTTTCAATGGCTAAATCTATTCAATCTATTTTAATTGGGATTGCCTTGAAACAAAAATACATAGTCAGTGTAAACGACCCAATTCGCAAGTATTTACCTGAATTAGATTCAGTCAACTTTCACAAAATAGCAATTAAACACCTGCTTTGGATGGCCTCTGGTTTAGATTTTAATGAAACCTATTCCAATCCATTAGCATGGCCAGCAAAAGCATACTATGGAACAGCTGTCAACGAAACTGTTTTGAATCCCAAAATAGTTGCAGCGCCTGGTACTTTATTTTCATATAAAGGAGGTGATACTCAGTTGTTAGGAATGTTATTAAAAAAGGTTACAGGTAAAACGGTAGCTCAATTTGCTTCAGAAGAACTATGGTCTAAAATAGGCAGTGAGTTTACTGCAAAATGGGGAACCGACTTGCCCGATGGTATGGAAAAAGTGAGTTGTTGTTTTTATGCAACTGCCCATGATTTTGCCAGAATTGGAAAGTTGTTGTTAAACCAAGGCAATTGGAATGGAATTCAACTACTCGATTCAAGCTATATTCAAGAGGCTGTAAGCCCATCTCTAATAAAAAATAGTGTTGGACTTCCAGTAGATTATTACGGTTATCAGTGGTGGTTAGCAACCTATAAAAACGAAAAAGTATTTTATGCGAGAGGTATTCTGGGTCAATATGTTTTTTGTGTACCCCGTCACAATTTGTTAATTGTTAGATTGGGACATCTGAGGGCCAGTAAAACTAGGGATGAAATGCCAGCAGATGCAAAATTATATTTGAAAATTGCATTTAAATTTGCTAATTAAAATTAACTTTAACATTGTGCTTCAGTGGAAACTAGAAATTATTGAAAATCAGCCAATTTGGTAATATTTTGGTCATTTATACATAATAATAATGAATTGGCTTGTAAATATATCTTCAAGTCACTAATATTGGTGGAATGAAAGTAACTAAATAATCATCTTTGGCCCATGCATTTAGGCTTAAGAATAAAAGTTGCTAGAATCAGTCGCAAGATAACCCAGGCAGAGTTAGCAGAAAAGATTAACAAAACTCGACCTCTCATTTCGAGCATTGAGCAGACTGGTAAGGTAAACTTTTACACCCTCAAAAAAATATGTGATGTGCTTGGCCTGGACATCGATGTGTTGACTCAATCTACAGAAGACCTTGGCGTATTTACTTACAAAGGGGGCTCCGATTCAGTTTCAAAAGAGAAAATTAAAAGTTTAGAACAAGAAGTTGATTACCTAAAAAGGTTGGTTGAATCTCAAGCAGATTTAATTAGAACATTAAAAGGTTTGTCTTCCTCCTCTACTTCAGAAAAAATCAAGTTAAAAAAGTAATTGTTTGGTTTGTGTAGAAGTGTTCTAAATTATTTCTTCATTGAAATTTCATGTAATCATTCTTTAATTTCGATGTAAATATTTACATCCATGAAAAGAAAAGATTTTTTAAAAGTTTTTGCTGTAACTGCAGCTGCATCAACTGTAGTTTTATCAGCTTGTGGAGATGATCCTAAAGCTTCATCTTCTGACAGTACTGAAGGCACAACAGGTAATACAACAACTTCTGAACCAACTGCTGCCAAAGCAGATTGTAATGATTTGAGCGGATTAAGCGAAGCAGACATCAAACAAAGAGAATCTGTTAGCTATGTTGAGCTTTCTACTGATGCCGAAAAGAACTGTACAAATTGCAGGTTCTTCAAAGCGGCAGAAGATGGGTCAGGATGTGGCTCTTGTCAATTGATTAAAGGGCCAGTTAGTCCAGAAGGTAATTGCAAATCTTGGTTTAAAAAAGATGCTTAAAAAAAAGCCACGCAAGTGGCTTTTTTTATGCCCTTGCTTTTCAATTAAATGAGAACAATTAAATTAATTACGTGCCTGTTTGCAGTCTTTTTTTCGCAATTATTGAATGCACAAAACAAGACATTACTGGCAAAAACAGATAGTATTTACAGCTGGTTTGTCAATGAAAAATTTGAAGCCATACATCAACTCTTTAATATTGAAATGTCGAGAGTGTTAAAAGTAGATGAATTAGAAGCTACTTGGAGTCAAATTCAAGTCTTGTTTGGCATGCCCGTTGAAACCAAAGATAAAGTTGTCCAAAAAAACAAAGGCCTTACATTGGTGCGCATGCCCATCAAAACAGATAAGTCAGCCATGGTGCTTTCTTTGAGTTTTGATTCTTTAGAGCAGGTAGCAGGTTTGTTTTTATCTCCTGGTAAAATCAATTATACATCACCAGACTATGTTGATCCAGAAAAATTTGAAGAAAGAAAAATTCATTTTGGAGCACCTAATTATGCTGGTACAGGTATATTAAGTTTGCCTAAATCAAGTACTAAATTACCTTTAATTTTGATTGTGCCTGGCTCAGGTCCTGTAGACAAAGACCTGAGTATTGGTTCAAATAAAATCTATAAAGATTTAGCCTGGGGTTTTGCATCATCTGGAATTGCGGTATTTAGATACGACAAGCGAACACTCAACTACCAAGAAAAATTAATACAATCCGATGCTACCGGAGAAAAATTTACAGTTAAAAATGAATACTTAGAAGACCTGAAAGCTATTTTTATGCAACTCAAAAAAAGGCCTGAAATAGATGCTGAAAAAATAGTTTTGTTGGGTCACAGCCAAGGTGGGTATTTGATACCACTCATTCACCAAAAAATAAAAGGATTTGCTGGATATATATCATTAGCTGGTACACTCAGGGAAATACCAGAATTAGCCATGGAACAATTGAACTATTTAAATGCGCTAGATGCTACAAATTCAGATACTGCGCTATTGGCTTCTGTATTCAAACAAATGTTTCAATCTACTCGTCATGAAGTTGTGAAAATGACTTCTAACAGCCAGGTAATGGGACCATATACACTTCATTATTGGCAATATTTAGCCAAATACAATCCAAGGGTAGCAGTTTTAAAAATCAAGCAACCCATTTTGGTGCTGCAAGGCGAAAGGGATTACCAAGTTCCTTTGAAAGATTTTGAAATATGGAAAAGTACGATAGGTGCCAAAAGCAATGCTAGCTTTTTGTCTTTCCCACAATTGAATCATTTGTTCATGGCTGGAGAAGGTCCTCCTAACCCATCAGAATACCTCAGCCCAGGAAATGTATCGAAGGATGTAGTTGAAGCAATTGTAAAATGGGTTCAAGCTAAATTTGCTCAGGAGAAATAGCAGGTGTATTTAGATAATGCGCTTCTATTTGGTCTAAAATTGACAATATGCCATCCAATTCTAAACAGCTTACCAGTTGTGTTCTAAAATCTTTAAAATGATCAAGCCCTTTGAAATAATGACTGTAATGAGGGCGCATTTCTAACAATCCAGGCCTTTCTGTTTTCCATTCAACCGATTTGAGCAAATGTTTTTTGCAAACCTGAACGCGCTCTTCAATGCCCGGTTGTTTTAACAATTCACCTGTTTTAAAATAATGTTTAATTTCATTGAATATCCATGGGTAGCCAATCGCTGCTCGTCCAATCATCATGCCATCTACCCCAAATTTGTTTTTATAAATCAATGCTTTTTCAGGTGAATCTATGTCGCCATTGCCAAATATTGGAATGTGTATTCTTGGATTGTTTTTTACTTTTTCTATCCATGTCCAATCAGCTTCGCCTTTATACATTTGGGCTCGGGTTCTGGCATGAATGGTTAAAGCCTGAATGCCGATGTCTTGCAAACGTTCTGCAACATCCATGATGTTGATACTGCTTTCGTCCCATCCCAATCTTGTTTTTACAGTAACTGGTAGTGAAGTAGATTTAATGACTGCATTTGTAAGCTGAACCATTTTGGGTAAATCTTTTAAAATACCAGCTCCAGCACCCTTACAGACCACTTTTTTAACTGGGCAACCAAAGTTAATATCTAACAAGTCTGGTCCTGTAGCATCTACTATTTTGGCTGAAAGCATCATGGCTTCCTCATCTCCACCAAAAATTTGAATGCCTACAGGTCTTTCATAATCAAAAATATCCAGCTTTTTTTTGCTTTTGATGGCATCTCTAATCAATCCCTCCGAAGAGATAAACTCAGTATACATCATATCTGCACCAGCATCTTTACATACCGCTCTGAAAGGAGGGTCGCTGACATCTTCCATGGGTGCTAACAACAAAGGGAAGTCTCCCAGTTCTATTTTTCCAATTTTTACCACAATTGCATGCGTATATTGCAGCACAAATATACAAAGATGACAGCTACCAATTTTTTAAACGGAAACAGATTTTTGTTTTTCTTTTCAAGATTATTGATTTTGGCCGGAATGGTTCTGGTTTTTACTTCTATTTTTTCATTGGCTGGGGTGTTTTTAATGAAAAGGACCATGGGTGTAGACTTGCTCCAACTGACAGAAGCCTTAGATCCGGCAACACAAAATGAACAATCCAAAATTGCATTATTGTTTTTTCAGGCCTTTGCGGGTTCTATAGGTACTTTTTTGATTCCTTCCTTGTTATTTCCAAATGCTATTGGCAGAAAAGCAATCTCTTTTATTCGGGTGGTTTATCCGTTTAAGTTGTATTATTTGCTCATTGCTCCCTTGTTTATTTTAGCTGCAATGCCTTTAATTAATTGGCTCAATTTACTTAACCAAAGCGTTACATTCCCTGAGCAATTTAAAGCATTAGAAACAAGTTTGCGCGCAATGGAATTACAAGCTGAGGCCATCACCAAAATTTTAGTTCAATCTAATACAACAACAGGTTTTTTAATCAGTTTATTGGTTGTAGCTGTGCTTCCTGCCATTACTGAGGAATTCTTTTTTAGAGGTATTTTGCAAAATTTCACCAGAATGTGCTTTTACAATAACCACCTTGCAATTTGGTTTACAGCCATTGTTTTTAGTGGCATTCATGGACAATTTTTTGGATTCATTCCAAGAGTGGTATTGGGTGCAGGCTTAGGTTATTTGTACTTGTATGCAGGAAATATATGGGTTGCCGTTTTGGCTCATTTTGTAAACAATACCATGGCACTCATTGCCTTTAACCTTTCTCAAAAATATCCAGATGTGCTTTTTTTCAGTGACCAATACCAGTTTCCTGTTTTGGTAACCATTTTAAGTTTTGTAAGCATTGCATTGTTTTTTTATTGGCAGCACAAATCGCAATACAGGCAATTGTTTCATGAATAACTGGCAAATAGTGTTCAGCTCACCATACACTTATGCTGCAGAGGTGGTAAAAAACAAATTGGAGGACGCAGGAATTATCAGCATCATTGTAAATAAAATTGATTCTTCTTATTTGAGTTTTGGTATGGCAGAGGTGTATTGCCTCAAACAAGATGTAGAAAAAGCAATGGCATGTATTAATTTGATAGATAATGAATAATTTTTGGCAGCGTACGATAACTGGAACTGTATTTGTCAGTGCCATGGTCATTGCAACACTTTTTAGTGCTTGGAGCTTTTTGGCCTTGTTGTTTATGGTTAATTTTCTATGTTTATTAGAGTTTTATGAACTGATGTTGCCAGATAAATCGTGGTTAGAAAAATACTTGGGTGTTATTGCAGGTTCTATTATTAACCTCATGTTTGCCTTGATCATTAAGAACGATTTGTCGTTGGCATGGTTTTACCATTTGATTCCTGTTTTCTTGGTCTTGTTTATTGTAAAATTATTTGAAAATACCGGAAATGAATTTGAAACTTTGGCCTTTCAGGTATTAGGGATTATGTACATTTCATTCCCATTGAGTATGTTGGCCCATTTGGGATATTTCAATGCCTTGAGTTACAGTTTTACCTTGCCTTTGGGTATTTTTATTTTACAATGGTGTAGTGATACTTTTGCTTATTTAGCTGGAAGAGCATTTGGTAAACATAAATTATTTGAAAGAATCAGTCCTAAAAAAACATGGGAGGGACTAATTGGTTCACTCGTATTAACTGTTGGAGCTGCTTTTGTTATGGCTCATTTCTGGGACGACTTAAGCCGAACAGATTGGATGGTAGCAGGAGGCTTGGTGGTTATTTTTGGTAGTTTGGGCGACTTGGTAGAATCTTTATTAAAACGCAATATTGGCATCAAAGACAGTGGAACCTTTTTACCTGGTCATGGCGGCTTCTTGGATCGCTTTGATGGCATCTTTTTATCGGTGCCAGCAGTGTATTTTTACCTCTTATTCAGCATCTAATATAAAGTTTCTGTTATTTATCAGAATTTCAATTAAGTTTGTCAAATTTTCAATATAAAAAACTAAGCAATGGCAGGTGACAATGTGATTAAACACAGCTCGGAAAATCCATTCGAGTCAATGAAAAAACGTTTCGATGTGGCAGCAAAAATTATCGGACTCGATGAAAGCGACTACAATGTATTAATTGCTCCTCAAAAAGCAGTGATTGTAAATATACCAGTTACCATGGATGATGGTAAGGTTAAAGTATTTGAAGGATTCAGGGTAGTTCACAATGCCAATTTAGGTCCATCAAAAGGGGGCATCCGTTATTCAATGGATGTACATTTAGATGAAGTGAAAGCATTGGCTGCATGGATGACTTGGAAATGTGCAGTTGTTGGAATTCCATATGGTGGAGGAAAAGGAGGTATTAAATGCGATCCACGCAGCATGAGCAAAGGCGAATTAGAAAGATTAACCAGATCGTATACAGATTTAATGGTAAATGTTTTTGGTCCGGATAAAGATATTCCAGCCCCAGATATGGGAACCGGTCCACAAGAAATGGCTTGGTTGATGGACGAATACTCAAAATTAGTAGGTCATTCAACTCCAGCAGTTGTTACTGGTAAACCAATTGTATTGGGTGGTTCTTTAGGTAGGGTAGAAGCTACAGGTAGAGGGGTGATGGTATCAACCAGATCTGCTTTATCTAAGTTGGGCATCAGTCCTGTAGGTGCTACAACTGCAGTACAAGGATTTGGCAATGTTGGAAGCATTTCAGCAAAATTATTAGCCTCTCAAGGTATGAAGGTTGTTGCCATATCTGACGTAAGTGGCGCCTATCATAATCCTGATGGCATTAATGTTGAGGAAGCAATCGCATACCGTGATGGTAACAAAGGTACTCTTGAAGGATTCAAAGCGGGTAAAAAAATAACCAATGCAGAATTGTTAGAATTGGAGGTTGATGTATTGGTTCCTGCAGCAATGGAAGATCAAATAACCGAAGAGAATGCAAACCGTATCAAGGCAAAATTAATTGTAGAAGGAGCCAATGGTCCTACTTCAGCCAGTGCAGATGAAATATTAAACAAAAAAGGAATCATGGTGGTTCCAGATATTTTGGCCAATGCTGGTGGTGTAACCGTGAGTTACTTTGAATGGGTACAAAACAGATTGGGTTATTTCTGGACTGAAGAACGTGTTTACCGCAGAGCAGACCGTGTAATGAAAACAGCATTTGAAGGCGTTTATGCAGCCTCACAGAAATATAACATTAGCATGCGTATTGCTGCCTATGTTGTAGCCATAGAAAAAGTTGCCGAAGTAGAAAAACTACGCGGAAAATTTGGCCTATAATTTTTAAATTGAATCAATTTCAAAAAGAGAACATGGGCTTTCCGTGTTCTCTTTTTGGTTATAATAATCAACACATATATGTTACACAGAGAAGGAAAAGCAACTATTTTTTTAACCCTTTTGTTTTTATTAGGTATCAATTTCCCCGTACACTATTTTTTACCTGAAATCATTTGGTTACACAATGTTTTAATGGCATTGTCAATTGTGTTTTTAGTGATTATTTTGCAATTTTTTAGAAATCCCAAAGTAATAACTCCTATTAACACGGCCCATGTAATTTCTCCTGCAGACGGAAAAGTAGTGGTGATTGAAGAAGTGGAAGAGCCAGAATATTTTAAAGGAAAAAGATTACAAATTTCAGTGTTTATGAGTCCATTTAACGTACATGTAAACAGAAACCCTATTACTGGAATTGTGAAGTATTTTAAATACCATCAAGGTAAATACCTAGTTGCATGGCATCCAAAGAGCTCAACTGAAAATGAAAGAACAACTACTGTCATTCAACATCCCAATGGAACTGAAGTATTGTTCAGACAAATTGCAGGAGCCTTGGCCAAAAGAATTGTATGGTATGTAAAAGAAGGTCAGCCAGTGTTACAGGGCTCTGAAATGGGTTTCATTAAATTTGGCTCAAGAATTGATATTTATTTGCCAATTGGCACCAAAGTAAATGTTCAATTGGAAGAGAAAGTGAAAGGCGGGAAAACCGTATTGGCAGAAATTTAAGTTCAAGACCAACACTAAATTTGGAAGTTTTTCGTTAAATTTGAATATCATTTAATCACAACACAGATGAAAAAATTAATTTTAGCCTCAGCATTCGTTGCATTCATGGTAATCGGCGTAAATGCACAAACCACCGAAAATACAACTGTATCACAAACTTCAGTTGCTACAGATAAGCCTGCAAAATCAAACTGTGATAAGAAAGATGAAAAATCTTGTCAGAGTAAAAAAGATGACAAATGTTGCAAGGACAAGAAAAAAGATGACAAAGCTTGTGCTGACAAAAAAGAAGAAAAATCGTGTAAATCATCAGAAAAAAAAGCTTGCTGTGCAAGTAAAACCGAAAAAAGTGCTGTTGAGAAAACAGAAGAAAAGAAATAATTCAATTTATTCACAATACAAAAAAGCCACGCAAGTGGTTTTTTTTTTGCATAGCGTTGAAGGTTCAATCAATACGGTTAAAAAAAATGTATTTTTACTATTATGATCAAATTCCAAAAGCAGAATTTATTGTTGTTAGGGTTCTTATTTGCAATGTTTGGGCTTGAAGCAGCAACAATTGTTACCAATAAATTGACATTGCCTAATTATGGTAGTTGTCCTTTAAATAAAGCAACATCAACTCAGCGTTACAAAGTATTTGGAAATGGTTTAACCGCAAATATCATGATTACCGCAACGGCTAATTTTGAAATATCGTTCAATATCAATAAGGGATTTTGTCAGAGTCTACAATTGGTTCCTATCTCGGGTAAAGTTGATTCAACAGAAATTTATGTGCGCTTTACACCTGTTGTTGTTGGTACTTTATCCGGACAAATTAATCAAACAAGTACAGGAGCAAGTGTAAAGACTATTGCAGTTTCTGGAACGGGTATTGCAAGTGCCAATATCCCCTTAAATTATTACAGTGCTCAAACCGGAACAGGAAGTGCTTTATTGAGTTCACTTTCTTCCAAAATTTCTGGACATACCGTAAGCAGTTATGCTGGTTTATGGGCTACGTATGCCAATACAGATCCTAATTATGATGGCAAACTTTGGGATATATACTCAACTGCTGTAACCGGAAATGCTGCAAGTTATGTGTATACTTTTTCTGTGAACCAATGTGGTAGCTATGCCATAGAAGGAGATTGCTATAACAGAGAACACAGCTTTCCACAAAGTTGGTTTGCCGATGCCAGTCCAATGGTATCTGATATGCACCATATTTTTCCGACAGATGGGAAGGTAAATGGCATGCGAAGCAATTACCCCTATGGCGAGGTGAATACACCAACTTATACCTCACAAATAGGAGGTAAATTGGGACCAAGTGTTTCTGCGGGTTATACGGGTATTGTTTTTGAGCCTGTTGATGAATACAAAGGAGATGTTGCAAGAGCACAATTGTACATGGCAACACGTTACAACAATGCCATTGCAACATGGGTATCAAATAGTAACGCAAATGAGATTTTATCTGGCAATGCCTATCCTGTATTTGATGCCTGGTTTTTAAATCTATTGATCAAATGGCATAACCAAGACCCACCTAGCGTAAAGGAAATCAACAGAAACAATGCCATTTTTGGGTATCAAGGTAACCGCAACCCATATATAGATAGTCCGCAGTTTGTTAATAAAATATGGGGCTTGGCTTTGCCTTTGCAGCCCACAATTGCAGCTGAATCTTTGCAAGTGGATTCATTTGCAAACAACAAATTAAAAATTTCTTGGAAAACAGGAAATGGTTCAAATAGAATAGTGTTGATGCGAGCAGCTCAGGCAATCAATAATTTTCCAATTGACTCCATGGCATATATTGCCAATTCAACTTTTGGTTCAGGTTCAAAAATTGGCAATGATATCTATGTCGTATACAATGGTTCAGGATCTACAACTTGGGTAAATGGATTGCAAAACAATACCAATTATTACCTTGCTGTTATTGAATACAATGGGCTGAACCATACGGCCAATTATTTACAGTCTTCACCATTGTTGGCTGGCCCATACAGTCAAGGGGGCTGTTCCGGTTCTGTTATTACATTAAATACTGATTCTATACAATCGTGTACCAGTTATGTAAAATTAGATGCAGGAACTGGCTTCACAGCTGTCAATTGGATAGCACCATCTAACAATCCATCAGCCATGCTCACTTACAATCCAATTGACAACTCGGTAAGCCCATCAGCTGTTTATGCCAATGCAACAGGATGGTTCAAAGTCAATGTTACCAATTCATTAGGCTGTATGGGTTCTGATAGTATGTATGTCAAACTCAATACAGATAAGCGCAATGTATTGTTGTCAGACTCTATGTTGGCTTGTACAGATAGTGTATTGCTAAGTGCCACATCAGGCTTCACCAATTTCAGTTGGAATACAGGTCAAACAAGTTCAAGTATTTA
>CANHRW010000048.1 GCA_947462865.1 Bacteroidota bacterium
TGCGTTTAATACAGACGAAGTTGCTGCAGTCAAATGGGTATGCTTAAAAGAACTAGTTACAGACTGTGCCAACAATCCTGAAAAGTATACGGTTTGGTTCAAACATATATTGAACAATCATTTGCAAGAAATTTCAGTACTTTAACCGCTCTTTGTTTTAGAAGATGCATCCGATTATTCAAAAAATAAATAAAGGAGAGGGAGAAGACCTAGACTTTAAACAAACCATTTCTTCTGCATCAAAAATTGCCAAAACCATTTGCTCTTTTGCCAACCACAAAGGGGGTACATTGCTCGTAGGTGTGAGCGATAACAAATCTATTTTAGGTGTAAAAAGTGAAGACGAAAAATACATGTTAGATTTAGCTGCTCAATTTTATATCAAACCACCTATTGCATTGCGCATTTTTGAATGGGAATTCGGCAACAAAACCATACTCGAGGCTGTGGTACCTGATGGCATAGACAAGCCCTATTACGCCAAAGGAGATGATGGCAAATGGTGGGCCTATATTCGGGTGCAGGATAAGTCGTTGTTGGCGAGTAAAATTGTATTAGATGTCATCAAAAGAAACAATGGCAAACAGCCAAATATTGTTCAATACACTAGGCACGAAGAAAACTTACTCAAATACCTTCGCGGTAACGAACGCATAACAACCAAAGAGGTGTGTAAGCTACTCAATATCTCGCGCTGGAGGGCACAGAAAATATTGGTTTCATTAGTGAGTGCAGGTATACTCAGAAACCATACCACTGAAAAGCATGAGTTTTTTACCCTCAGCTAAACAAGAAAATATTAAGAGAATTAATAGCTCAATTTGGTTAGATTTGCTTTAAAACAAGTGTAGCATGCGTAAACTGATTTTTTTACTCCAAGTTCTCTTTTTCGTGGCTCAAGCCAATGCACAAGCGCCCAACCCTAAAAACATTGAGCTAGCCAAACAATTTGTCTATTTTTTAGACAACGGTTTTGAAAAAATTGATTTGTTAAAAGTGTCGTCTGTTAAACGCGCTTTTTTTACATTGGGTAGGCCTAAACTCATCATAGCTGAAAAAACGGATAAGACCCAAAAAAACCTGGTGAATTCTTATTCAATTTTAGTAAAAGGGGCCAGTAATAGTGATCATGATAAGAAAGCGTTTCCTACGGTTTCTCCATTTTCTACGACTAAATGCAATGAATTTATAGTGATTCAACAAGCAAAGTCTTCTATTACTTTTTTAGAAATAAAATTAAATAAAATAATGCCTGGACAACCTACAAATCCAAAGGTACCCGTTGGAAATTTACCGGTAGGTTTCTATTTATTCCTCGACTAAAATTGCGTGAATTGCTTTCAATGAACTATTTTTGCAGCAAATAAAATACTATGAAAGTTGGGGTTGTGATATTTCCGGGTTCAAATTGTGACCAAGATGCCATTTATGCTTTCAACAACCAATTTGGTTGTGAAACAGTTTCACTATGGCATAAGGATGAAAACCTGCAAGCTTGTGATTTGATTTTTTTACCTGGTGGTTTCAGTTACGGAGATTACCTCAGAAGCGGAGCCATTGCCAAGTTATCTCCAATTATGCAACATGTGATTGCATTTGCACAAAAAGGGGGTTTGGTAATGGGTGTATGTAATGGTTTTCAAATTTTGTGTGAAAGCAATTTGTTGCCAGGTGCCTTGCTGCACAACGACCATCAAAAGTTCAATTGTAAAAATGTTTGGATTAAGCCTCAAACGCTACAAACTCACCTTACAAGTCAACTTGATTTAAATACAGCTTATAAAATTCCAATAGCTCATGGTGAAGGTAGATACTATTGCAATGAAGAAACCTTAGCTTCACTCAAGCAAAACGACCAAATTTTGTTTAAATACTGTACTGAAAATGCCAGTGTGGATGCCAATAGTAATCCAAATGGATCTTTAGAGAATATTGCAGGAATTTGTAACCAAACTAGAAATGTATTTGGCATGATGCCACACCCAGAAAGGGCTGTAGATGCTGAATTATTCAATACAGATGGCAGATTGCTTTTTGAAGGTTTGCTGACTGCTTTGTTAAAATAATTGCCTAATTACTTTTTATTCAAATAGACGTATTCAAATCAGCTGAATTTTAGCTTTATTTGAATATGCGTTATTGTTTTTTAATACTCTTCTATTTTTGGGCCAACGCAATATTTGCACAGCCAACCTTTCCGTTGAATGGTCCTTCAAATCAAAAGCCAGAACATTTTGCTCTAGCCCATGCTACAGTTTGGACAAATTCTGAACAAATGATTCAGGATGCACTATTGCTCATTGAAAATGGGAAATTGATTTATGTAGGTGCTTATAAAAATATTCCTGCTGATTATACATTAGTAGACCTAAGTGGTAAGGTAGTTTATCCTTCATTTATTGATTTATTCAGCGATTATGGTGTTCAATGGGAACCTAAAAAGGCATACCGAAATACGCATGGTTTTTACAGCGCTAAAAGAGGAGCATTTCATTGGAACGAAGCCATTAGAGCCGAAGAAAAAGCAGCAGCCTATTTTAATCCCGACGAAAAACAAAAGGCTGGTTATTTAACCGCAGGTTTTGGCATTACTTTGAGTGCTATACAAGATGGCATTTGCAGAGGGAGTGCTGTATTGGTAAGTACTGTTTCATCATCTGCACAAGAAGCCATTTTAAAAGAGGAGGCGACCATGAATTGGAGCTTCAATAAAGGGTCATCTACTGTTGACTATCCAAATTCAGCCATGGGTAGTGTTGCACTGATTAGACAAACATTCTATGATACCAAATGGATTAAAACCCAGCAAGAAAGTAACATCAGCTTAACAAGTTTGGCTAAAAATCAAGATTTACCAGTATTATTTGATGCAGAAAATAAGTGGGCTGTGCTTCGTGCCCACAAAATAGCCAATGAATTGAATGCGAAGAATTGGATCATTAAAGGTTATGGAGACGAATACCAACGAAGCAAAGAGCTGGCCGAAATGCGCCTGCCCATGGTAATTCCCGTTAACTTTCCAAAACCATATGATGTAGAAGACCCTTTTGATGCCAATAGGGTTAGCTTAGCCGATTTAATGCATTGGGAACAAGCACCTGGCAATTTGGCAAGCGTTAATGCAGCAAAAATCCCCTTTTCAATTACCATGAAAGGTTGTGAAGATGGGCATGCTTTTTTAAAAAACATTCGATTGGCCGTTCAACAGGGTTTACCTGAAACAGCAGCGCTCAAGGCACTTACAGAAACTCCTGCAAAGCTCATTGGTGCCTCAGCTTTTTGTGGCAGTATTCGCGAGGGTATGTCAGCTCATTTAATTGTATGTGACAAGCCCATTTTTGAAAAAGATGCAAAAGTATTGGCACATTGGAATGGGGGTGTTTACATGCCCGTTAATTTTGAAACGGATTTTCCGGTAACAGGTTTATTTGAATTACAATCGGAATTACCTTATCAACAAATTCAAATCACTCAACAAGGGGCTAAATTAACAGGCAGTTTAATAGGCAATGATACATTAGAATTGAGTGTGAGTAGAGAAGCGGGAACCTATCAATTGAGCTTGATTCCCGATAAAAAAGCGGCATTGCATTGTACCATGCGTTTGGCTTTTGTTAAGCAGAATAATGTTCTTCAAGCAAGTGGAATAGCTACTTGGCAATCGGGTAAAACTGTTTCTGTTTTACTTAAGCAAGTAGCTGTTTCTAATTTAAAAGAATCGCCAAAACAAGATTCAATTCAGAAACTAGTGTCTCAAATACGTTTTCCGTTTGTAGAATATGGCTATACTAAAATTCCCGAACCTGAAGAAGTTATTTTCAAAGGAGCAACTGTTTGGACCAATACCAAAAGTGGCATTATTGGCAAACAAGATGTACACATCAAAGCAGGAAAAATCATTGCAATTGGTGCTGAATTGTCTAGTGCAACAGCCAAAACTATTGATGCAAAAGGCTTACACTTAACCAATGGAATCATAGACGAACATTCTCATTTGGCTATCTACAAAGGAGTGAATGAATGTTCACAAGCCATTACTGCTGAAGTGAGAATTGGAGATGTGATTCAACCCGAAGATATCAATATATACAGACAATTGGCCGGAGGTGTAATTGGTGCGCAATTGTTACATGGTTCCTGCAATCCGGTTGGCGGACAAAGTGCGTTGGTGAAATTGCGTTGGGGTAAATCGGCCGAAGAAATGAAAATAAAAGGTGCAGATGGATTTATCAAATTTGCATTGGGTGAAAATGTAAAACAAAGTGGAGGAGGCCCTGGATTGAGGTATCCACAAACCCGAATGGGCGTTGAACAAATTTATATAGATGCGTTTAACAGGGCATTACAATACGAATCTGAACTTAAGCAGCATCCTACAACAACCAGAAAAGATTTAGAATTAGAAAGCTTGCTAGAAATTATTCGTAAAAAGCGATTCATTAGTTGCCACAGTTATGTGCAGTCAGAAATCAATATGCTCTTGCATGTTGCCAATCAGTTTGGCTTTAGGGTGAATACCTTTACCCACATTTTAGAAGGATATAAAGTAGCTGATAAAATGAAAGCGCATGGTGTTGCGGCGAGTACTTTTGCTGATTGGTGGGCTTATAAATTTGAGGTGATGGATGCTATACCCTATAATGGAGCCATTTTAAACGATATGGGTATTGTAACAGCAATTAACAGCGATGATGCAGAAATGGGTAGGCGGTTAAATCAAGAAGCCGCTAAAATGATTAAATATGGAAATTTATCGGAGGAGGCAGCTTGGAAAATGGTTACGCTCAATCCTGCAAAGATTTTACACATAGATCATTTAACCGGTTCAATAGAAATAGGCAAAGATGCTGACCTTGTACTCTGGAATAACAACCCCTTGAGCATCTATGCAAAACCACTTTATACCTTTGTAGATGGAATCTGCTATTTCTCTTTAGCATCAGATTTAAAATCAAGAGCAGAGGTGCAACAAGAAAGAAACCGCATTGTTCAAAAAATGATTGCATTGAAACAACAAGGTGTAAAAACACAAAAACAGATCAGTATACAAGATGAAAATTACCACTGTGAAGATGAAAATTAAATCAAGCAACAGGCTCTATTTGTGCCTACTTATATTGGCCTATTTTCCGCTTTTCATAACCGCACAAGAGCAGCCAACTTATTTGGTAGGGGGAACCTTTCATATTGGCAATGGTGAAGTAGTTTCAGATGCGCATCTTTTAATGATGGATGGTAAAATTATAGAACTTTCTACCCGTTTTGACAACCAAATTAAAAACGCCAAAATTGTTGATGTAACTGGAAAACATATTTATCCAGGTATCATAGCCTTGAACAATATTATGGGGCTCAACGAAATTGATGCGGTGCGTGCAACCAGAGATTATAACGAAGTGGGGGCGTTCAACCCAAATGTTAGAACTGCCATTGCTTACAATACTGACTCAAAGATTTTACCAACGGCATTATTCAACGGCATTGTATTTACTCAGGCTGTTCCCCAAGGTGGACAAATCAGTGGGTCGAGTAGTTTATTTTATACCAAAGGATGGAACTGGGAAGATGCACTTGTTTTAGAAGATGATGGGGTACATTTAAATTATCCAGATTTAACTACTGCTAATGATGCGTTGGACCAAGCAAACACTGTTCAAAAACAATTAGAGGCATTGGTGCTTTTTTTAGAAGAAGCCTACCAATTTTGTACATTGCCTAAACCTCAGGTGTTTAATCTCAGGTTTGAAGCCATGCGAAAAGTTTTTACAGGAAAAACCAATTTGTATGTGCATGTTGGAACAGCAAAAGGCATGCTGTCTGCATTGGCTTTGATCAAAGACAAATACCCAACTATTAAGTTGATTTTTGTGGGAGCTGAAGAAGCGTATCAACTAACCAGTACGCTTCGTTTATATAAAATACCTGTGGTGTTAACAGCCATTCACCGTTTACCCATTTACAGCCATGAACCCTACGATTTATCCTATCAGTTAGCAACTATGTTACTAGATTCAGGCATTCAGGTTGCCATAGCTCAGGCTGGCAGTTGGGAATCACGCAATATCATGTTTCATGCAGGTACTGCAGTTGCCTTTGGAATGGACAAAGAAAAGGCTTTGTCTTGCATAACATTACAGCCAGCTAAAATATTGGGTATAGCTAATAGGATTGGCAGTTTAGAAATCGGAAAAGAGGCAACAATTGTAATATCGGAAGGAGATATACTAGATATGAAATCGAGTAAAATTTCTACTGTGTATATCAAAGGTGAACAAGTAGAAATCAATGATGTTCAACAAGCACTGAACAAAAAATACAGACAAAAATTTAAGCTCAAAGAATAAATTACCAAGTAGCAGTTGGGTCTATCTGAAAGACCTCACTCATTTCGGTAACCAATGCTTCTAAGTGTGCCAAATGATAGCCTCTTCTTCCTCCTAAAACGGGCTCCCAAGTATGCTGTTCGGGCACTTTTAAACCAGCCTTTTCTAACAAGGGGCAAACCACTTCTAGCCACCTGTTTTGTAGGGCATTTTCGCCTTCAAATATGCCCTCATTTTTAAGTTCAGTTTCAAAACTACCTGCTTCAAATATACCCAACGCGTAGTTCCAAGATTCGTTTAATGCAGTTTGCATTCTGATATGGCTTACTTCATTAGCAGTGCTTAATTTATTGATCCAAGTATTGCCATGAAACACGTGGTATTTAATTTCACCTTTTACTTTTTTTGCTAATTTGGCTAATGGTTCAAACGAGCTATTGGCAAACATTTCGAATCGAATTTGGTCTGCATGGTCAAACAAAAAATGACGCATCAAACTGAAATCATATTCACCATTGGGCAATTCAACAAAATGACAATTGTGGAATTGATTTGCTTTTCTTGAAAAGGCAATTTGGTCGGGTTCAGCTTCACCTAAGTCATGCAAAATTTGGTAACAACCTTGCGCATGCCCAAGCTTATCTTGTGCCATTGAAGAGAAAGCAATGTCTTCTTCTAAGATGGGTCCAAGGCCTGTCCATTCGCTGTTTCTGTGGCCAATTACCAATTGGTCATCGGCAACTTTATAAAGCAATTCTTTTATTGCAGCAACATTCATATTGGTTTGGTTAGTTATGCTTTTTGTGACTTTTTGTATTGATTAATTTTGTCCATCACCTTGTAGCCACCTGCTTCGCGGTATATTTTTTCGGAGGTAGTTTCAAAAATATCTGCATCCTCATACGTAGATGCAAACACGTGTCGGGTATTCACAACCCATATATTGGCACTCAATCCCCTTCTTCCAAATTGTTCTTTGGCAAAAACCAAAGCCATTTCTGGATTGGCAGCGTGAACTATGCCTACGTGCATGTGTTGGTCGCCTCGTTTCTTTTGGTGAAACACTTCGTATGT
The DNA here is from genome assembly GCA_947462865.1 of Bacteroidota bacterium. GTDB lineage: Bacteria > Bacteroidota > Bacteroidia > UKL13-3 > UKL13-3 > CAISCU01. The sequence continues at coordinate 7,398 of CANHRW010000048.1, forward strand.
TTCCCATTGATCGAGTGGGCTTAAGGGTTCAATGTTATTATCTGTTGAGATGGCAGCCCTTTTTATTCTCGGGTCTAATGATTCAATCATGTATACGTTGATTATGCGAATGGAACAACATAGGCTGTTTGACCAGCTTTTAAAGCTTCTCTTACCCATCTACCTCTTTCTTCGGCATTTCTTCTAACGGCTAACCTTTCAGCATTACATGGGCCCCCTCCATTGATCACTCTTTTGAATTCATCCCAGTCTGGTTCGGTGTATTCCCATTTGCCTGTTTCTGCGTTCTTTTTCAAGTTGGCATCTGGAACTGTTAAACCCAAGTCCCAAATTTTAGGTACATACATGTTTAAAAACTGCTGACGCATGTCGTCATTGGTTGCCATTTTTACTTTCCATTTCATCAAGATTTCTGTATGCGATGAAATTTTATCAGAAGGGCCAAAAAAGTGCATAATTGGAGGCCACCATCTGTTGAGTGCTTCTTGAACCATTTTACGCTGAACAGGAGTTCCAGTTGCTAGCGTAACAACGTTGTCGTGTCCATATTTTAAGTGGAATGATTCCTCTGTACATATTCTGTCTAGGGCTCTGCAATATGGGCCATAACTACCTTTGGCATTGGCAACTTGGTTGATGATTGCTCCAGCATCAATTAACCAAGCTATAATACATGCATCAGCCCAAGTAAATGCAGGGTAATTGAAAACATTAGAGTATTTAGATTTGCCTGTAATTAAATCGTTGATCATTGCTTCTCTGCTTTTACCAAGGGTTTCAGCAGCACTGTACAACAATTGTGCATGCCCAACTTCATCCTGAACCTTGGCCATCAAAGCCAATTTTCTTTTAAAGCCAGGTGCTCGGGTAATCCAAGTGCCTTCTGGAAGTGCTCCAATAATTTCAGAATGCCCGTGTTGTTCAATCATTCTGATCAATTGTTTGCGGTATTCTTTGGGCATCCAATCTTTGGGCTCAATTTTTTCGCCTCTTTCAATTCTTGCTTCAAATTCAGCAAGTAATTTGGGGTCTTCATCAGCTAAAACCGAATGGGTTTTGTTTACTTCGTTTGGGTCTATATATGCGTTTCCGTACATAAAAAAGAGATTTATTATTGTTTGTAATTGCTATCAGTAACTAATTTTTTTCTTAAACCACCTAACACAAAGTCGCTTATTTTTTCTGCAATTTCTTTGGGTTGCATTTTACCTGTGGGTTTGTACCATTCAATGATCCAATTCACAGAACTCAATACACTTAATACGGCAAATTTTGCATCTACCTCGTCAAATACATCTTCTTGGATGCCGTCTGTAATGATTTGTTTGAACCCGTTTTCATATTGGTTACGAAGCGTTTTAAACTCGGCCAAAAAAGGCTCGTTGAGCCGTTTCCATTCTAATAAGAACACGGCACTTTTAGAAAGGTCATTGGCAATGATTGCGACATGCTGTTCAATGGCCATTCGGAGTTTTTGTTCAGCATTGAAATAAATATCGTTGGTTTCGTCTAATGCTGTGATGAGCTTATGTGCCATTTCAAAACAAATAATTGAAAGTATTTCTTCTTTTGATTTAAAATGATGGTACAAACTGGCAGCCTCAATGTTCAATTCATTTGCTATGTCTCTAACAGTACACGCATCGTACCCCTTTTGCTGAAATAGCAATGCGGAGCTTGCAATGATTTGCGCTTTTCTGTTATTGATTTCTTTCATTAACCTAACAAGTGTTAGGCAAATTTAATTAAAGTCTTCAAAAAAGCAAATACCTGTTTAACAAGCAGCTATACTCCTAAAGCAAACATGACAGGTTTTTTGTGTAAATCAGGTAAATTGGCTTTCCAAGTAGCCAAAGTTTTTGTTTGAATAAAGCCTTCATCTGTACAAACTTCACAACCTATGCAAAGCTTGGTTTGTGGATTGCAATTCATAAGAATGTCGTTCAACAATGGATTGTTTCTGTAAGGTGCTTCCATAAACAATTGTGTTTGTCCTTTGATGGCCATTTGTTCCATGGCTTGAATTTTTTTAGCTCGCTGGTTTTTGTCTATGGGTAAATAGCCGTTGAACGTAAATTGTTGTCCGTTAAACCCGCTTCCCATAAGAGTTAACACAATGCTCGAGGAACCAGGTAAGGCAATGACTTTGATGTTTTTTTGATGGGCCAATTTTACCAATTGCGATCCTGGATCAGCAATACAGGGCAATCCAGCATCTGAAAGCAATCCAGCATCTTGTCCGTTAGCAAGTGCTGAGAGTAAGTTTTCAATTTCAGCGGCTTCAGTATGTTCATTTAGTTGCCACAATTTGATTTCTTGTTGGCTAGTTTGGATTTTTAATTTTTTAACAAGCGCCCTTGCATCTTTTTCATTTTCAACCACAAAATGCTTAAGGTGATGGGTCATTTTGCGAACCATATCTGGAATAAAGTCGTCTTGGTGTTTGTCTGACAACACATTGGGAATGAGGTATAAAGCTCCGAAAATATTGTTTGTATTTGAATTATTTTGACTCATATTTAATTGATTTTAGGGCTTTATTAAAGGCTTTCGATGGGTATCAATTGCGCTTTAAAAAACACCTTTTTTGTTATTTAATTTAAGAAACACAAATATTCATTTGATTTTTTGAAAAAATGCCCGTTATTTTTGCCACTCTTTAAAATCTTATCAAATGGCAATTTTAACAAAAATAAGAAACAGGTCGGGTTTGGCAATTGGAATGGTTGGCGGAGCCCTGTTACTCTTTGTAATTTCAGATGCATTAAACAGTAATTTTGGCTTATTTAGCGGTCAAGCAGCAAATAACAATGTTGGTGAAATAGATGGAGAAACCATTGGCATTCGTCAGTTCGAAGAAAAGCTCGATTTCAATACCGAGAATTTCAAAATGCGTACCCAACAGGAAAACATTGATGAAAATACACGTACCCAGTTGCGCGAGCAAACATGGGCTCAGTATATAAATGATTACATGATGGCCAAAGAATACAAAGAATTGGGCATTGAAGTAAGCAACGAAGAATTAGAAGATATGTTGATGGGTAAAAACATTCACCCACAAATTATTCAATCGTTTACTGATCCTAAAACAGGGGTGTTCGATATCAATGCGGTAAAAAACTACTTGAAACAGGTAGCAGAAGGCACGGATGAGAAAATGAAAGCTCAGTGGAAAGAATTTGAAGATTTCTTGGTTAACGATGGCATGCAAAGAAAGTATGTAAGCTTGTTGAAAAAAGGAATTTACACCACTTCACTAGAGGCTAAACATTCATTCTTGTCTAAAAATAGCAATGTAGACATGGCGTTTGTAGCCATTCCTTATATGTCAATCGCTGATACTGCAATTGCTGCAGAAGAGTCTGACTTGAAATCGTACTTCAAGAAAAATTTATACAAATACAAA
>CANHRW010000049.1 GCA_947462865.1 Bacteroidota bacterium
AACCGGAATTTGGTGTTTTTCTGCGATTGCCATAATACAATCCATGTCGCACATTTGTCCTTGCAGATGAACGGGAATAATGGCTTTTGTACGTGGGGTAATTGCAGCTTCTAATTGCGCTACATCAATGGTATAATATTGGGGTTCTATGTCTACAAAAACTGGCTTTGCACCTGTTTGGCTAATAGTTTCTGAACTACTGATCCAGCTATTAGCTACAGTAATTACTTCGTCTCCAGGCCCTATGCCTAGCATTTTCATGATGATGTACAAAGAATCGGTTCCGTTTGCTACTCCAATACAATGTTTAACACCATAAAGTGACGCAAAATTTGTTTCAAATTCTTCTACATGCTTTCCGCCAATAAATGCGGTTTCTTGAATAACAGTTTGAATAGCCGAATCAATCTCTGATTGAATTGATTGGTATTGACTGTATAAATCTACAAAAGGTACTTTCATCTTATTTTCTCATCAATTTTGCAGGATTGCCTGCGTATACTCCGGGTTCAGTAATATTTTTAGTTACAACGGCTCCTGCCCCAATTACCACATGACTACAAATTTCAACTGGCAAAATGGTCGCATTTGACCCAATGGATACATGGTTGTGTATCTTGGTTTGCTTCCAAAGATTTTTATCTCCCCTGGCGGGTCCACCATTTTGAAACAAATCATTGATAAACATCACACCATGACCAATGAAACAATCATCTCCAATAGTTACCAGCTCACATATAAAAGTATGTGATTGAATTTTAGTTTGTTTGCCTATGGACACATCTTTTTGAATTTCTACAAACGGGCCAATAAAGCAATTGTCACCAATAGCACAACCATACATATTTACGGGCTGAACTATTTTTACATTTTCGCCAAAGTGAACACCTTTGATAGCACTTTCAAATAAAATAGGTTCACTCATGGATTATAATTTAGACTGATAAATTTTATCTATTATTTCAACAGTTTTTAAGGCTTCAAAGGAGTTTGTGGCAATGCTTGCATTGTGATTTAACACTTCTAAAACATTTTCATAAACTTTGTCGTGATTGCTCATTGAGCCTTGGTAGTTGCCATAATTATTGGCTGTATTTCCAGCAGGTAAATTCTCAATTTTATACCCTTCAATTTCTTGGTATTCCAATTCGTTCAAATACTGTCCACCAATTTTAACAGTTCCTTTTTCTCCAAAAATGGTCAAAGAACCTTCCATATTTTTATTGTAACTATTGACAGTGTAGTTAATGGTACCAATGGCCCCGTTTACGAATTCTAAAATAACAACTCCTGTATCTTCAAACTCAATGATGCCTTGATGGCTAAAATTTCCCATGAATGATTTAGCCTGTTTTACATCACCAACCAGCCAATACAATAAATCCACAAAATGACTGAACTGAGTATACAAGGTTCCTCCATCTAAATCTTTGGTACCTTTCCATGAATTGTGGTAATAGTCTTCGTTTCTGTTCCAAAAACAACTCAATTGCACACTCATAATTTTACCCAATTTATTTTCATCAATGAGTTTTTTAACTGCAGCTACAGGTGGGTTAAACCGATTTTGTTTAATTGCAAATAAGCGTTTATTCATGCGCTCTGCAGTTTTGATCATTTCACCACAGTCTTGTACGTTAATTGCCATTGGCTTTTCACATAGCACATGAAAGCCCGCTTCTAATGAAAGAATTGAGTGCTTGGCATGTAATCCATTGGGAGAACAAATAGAAACCACATCTATGTCTTTTTCATTGGCAAGCATGTCTTCTATATGTTGATAGGCTTTGCAATTAAATTTTTCGGAAAAAGCAGTTGCTTTGGCAGAATCTATATCGCATACAGCCACTAATTGCGCTAATTTCTGAATGTGTTCGGCATGCCTCATGCCTATTCTTCCACAACCAACTATAGCAAATTTTCGTAAGTTCATTTGAATATTTAATTAATCTTCGAGTAAAAAGTCCTTCAATTTATTCATCTTTTGGGTCCAATCCAAAAAATATTTGGCATAAGTCCGCATCTCTTCTGTCACATTCTCAGTAAATTGCATTTTTCTATTAAAATCTTCTAGTAATTCATAGTCAAAAGGCAAATCATTATCAGCTAATTTCAGGTGATAAGGAAAATCATCTGGAAAATCAATGTCATCGCCTGCATAAAAAAATGGAATACCTCTTGAACAGTATTCTCTTAATTTAAGCGTTGAAGCGGAGTGGAGCCCAATTCTAGAAAAAGAAAGGGTACCCATTGCCATATGACTGGTATTGAACAAATGTTCGTAATCTTTATGTTTTTGAAATCCATAAAACACAAACTCTTTCTCCAAACCATATTTTAACACCAAATCCTTGTTGTACTGCATTTCATTGCTGTCTCCTACCACATGAACCAATAATGATTGCGAATTGCCATTACCAATGGCATTTTTTCTTGATTCAATGAGTCGGTGCAATCCATTGGTTCTATAACCTGCTCCAACAAAAATAATTTCTAAATCTGAACTGCTTTGTAATGGTATTCTGGCAGGAAAAGCCCCCACATGAACGCCGTTTCCAAGGGTTAGATATTGCTTTACCTGATGTCTTAAATAACTGGCTTCAAAATCAGTAATATCTTGACATACACCCACAAAACCATCAATTAATTTACGAATGGGTTTACCGTATAAAAAATCAAGAACAGCAATTAAAAAATAGCCCTTTATAAAATTAAATTGTCTGTAAGGATTTTCGATTTGCTGGTGTTCAGTATACAATCTAAATCCTAATTGCTTCACCTGTTTAAAAAAAAGATAAGAAGCTGGATCAGCAGCAGGGAATCGCATATAAATTGTGGTTTCCGCTGACTTGTATTGACTTAAATGATTGAGTATAAATTCAAATTTCTTAAACCTTTTTTGTAAGAAGTTAGTATGAACATTGAATAACAAATGTACAATACCAGGTCTGCTTTCTATTTGGTGTCTGAATACCTCGCTCAATGGCCTGTTCGAAACCAAAACTAAATGAATGGAAACCCCATGTGATTTCAATGCATCAAATTGACCTAAAATTTTCTGTTCAACTCCTCCAATTTCATGGTCAACCAATGCAATGTAAACCAATTTAGATTCTGCCATATTTTACCTCCTTTTCTAATACTCCTAACTCATTTAAACTTTTAAACAACAACACGGCCATTAAGACATAAAACTGAGCATATTTAAAATTCTCAAGAGGATCGGCAGTACTTTCAAAATAAATTGACGAGGTTAAGATCATAAAAAATATCAGGGGATGTGTTACCCATTTACTCACAATTTTAACGGGCTTGTATTGTTTTAATATGATAAAAATAAAGCCTAAATGAAAATACAATCCAACTAAACCTAAATTCAAAAATGTCCCTAAAAATCCATTGTCGGCAAAATCTTCAATAACTTTAGTATAACCCAATCCTACGAAAATAGATGCAGGATTGGCATACTTTACAAAGTCATCTATTCGGCTTTGCCAAAATTCATCCCGCCCTGCAACAGCTGCAACACTTTTTGTATCATCATATTCCTCTACAGTAGAAATAATTCTTCCTTGAATTAAATCGGCAGAAAGCAATATCAAAAACAAGAATACCGTTGCAACTATGATACTAATACCTTTCACATTGATGGCTGTTTTATCCTTTTGATTCAAATACAAAAACAGCAGTGTATTAAATACAAAAACCACAATGGAAGTTCTAGAACCAAATACCGTTAATATAGCCGTCAAAGACCCAAATAAAAAAACCAAACTAATTAAAGTCTTTATCAGTTTTTTAGAGTACATGACGTTCGTAAACAAAATACTACCTGCCATGGCATACAAAATAGCCGACATATTGGCGTTACCGGTAAATCCTACCGCACGGTAAGTATACACTTCTCTTTCAAATGAATAAATGTATTCGTCTGATGCAACTACTCCTCCACCCAATACAGGCAAATAAGTATTTACAATAAAGTATTTAACATTGAATAAATCATAAAATTCAAAATATACAAATGGCAAATACACCATGAGCATGATCACAAAAAACCGAATCAGTTTTTCATAATCTTCTTTTTCCATTTTGATATTGGTAACAACCATCAAAATCAATGTGAAACGGTACCACCTATAAAAATGGGCGAAAATTTGTGGTTTGATGGGCACGGCTAAATACAAATATTCAAACAAAGTTGAAATGAATGCGATACTACCCATTGCTATACCTAAATTATATAGCACTTTATACTCTTTGTAATTGGTAATGCTTCTCAGAGAACTTTTAGCTTGAAACATCAAAGCCAAGAACAAAAGCAAATCTGAAAACCTAAAGGCATACAAAGCAACGTTTGTTGGCTGAAAAAATACCACAAAAATGAAAAAAGCAATGAATTTCCAAGTATTGTAAAAACTAGGTCCTTTATCGGCTAAACTATGCTGCTCCATGGAAATACTTTTTTGAAACGATTTTAAATGAAATCCAAGAAGCTAAATAGGCAAAAGCACCAAGTGTAATCTTCACATACAAGGCGCCCTGCATTCCCCAATTAGAAACTACTAGGTAATACAATGGAATTGACAAGAGCAGTAAAACTACCGAAATGTAAAAATTAAAATTGAATGCTCCTAGTCCCATCACTGCTGTATCCTTGATATTGTTCATATAATTGAGTGCCCATGCAATGACCAGTCCTCTGAAGTAAACAAAAGCTGACTGGTGGTACTTTCCGTCAAAAACAAAATCTATCATGAATGGGATTACAAAATAAACGAAAACCAAGGAGAATAATGTGACTAAATGGTTTAATTTATTGTAATGAGTATAGGTACGCTTCCACCTTTCATATTGATTGGAAATGCCTGCAAAATGAGGAAAAGCAATTTGCTGTATGGTTTGTGGAATAACATTCAAAATTGAAATCAATGTAATGGCAAATGCATATTGACCAAAAATGCTTAAATCCAATACAAAGTGATTGATAAACAAAATGTCTAAAGATGAATATAAAAACCCAATAAAATTGGTCATTAACGCAAATTTAGACAAGTTCCAAAGCGCGTTGAATTTGCTCGAAAAATTTGGTGGCTTCACAAACATCCGTTTCTCATTGGGTATAGCTAAAAAGAGTAATCCCAATGAAATAAATCCACCTAATAAAACCGCCCAAACATATCCATTTAAATGAAAAAAATATGTGAATAGGACAATCAACAAAACCGATACGAATTTAATGAAGCTCTGCAATTTGGCATACTGTTTTATTTTATCGATGCCTTGGTAATAGCCGCCCAATACGCTCTGAATGGCCAATGGGAATAAAAACAACATGTACACAGGAAACAGTATTTTTATTTGTGCATCTGTTGAAATCAAATTCAAAGAATTGGCGCCAGTTAAGCCTAACCAAACAGCTACAAAAACCAGGCTTGCAACAACAATTGAAATTGTTAAATAAGCACTTTGATCTTTGGAATTGGCTTGCTGTGCTGTTAATTTTACGATAGAAACATTCATTCCCAATGCGCACATGGTAGTTGCCAACCCAACATAGGTCTGCATAATGCGTATGGCCCCAATATCAGATGGGTTTAAGAATTTTGCAACAAATAGCTGAGAAGCAAAACCAGCTAACAATATGAGTCCGTTTGCTCCTAATAAATGAAAAAAGCCTTTTTCAAAAACCTTTTTAACTTCAGCTTTCATGTTTTTCGGGGAATAAAAGTTTGAAAGCACTGAAAAAATTAAATACCAACAGTTTTTCGAAAGTACTCCCCTGCTCACTCAATAATTTTAAATCGGTAGCTAGTTGTTTGTTTTCTATGGCATTCAATTGATATTGTTTGTGCAAAAGGGCAGTTAAAGCAGGATTGCTCTCAAACCATTTTTGAACAGGAATTGCTACAGCATCTTTTTTACCCAGTATGATTTTAAGCCTATTTTGAATACGGGCCGCCAATAATTTGTGTTTATTTGAAGTGGGCAAAGCATCGTATTTCCAACGGTATTGATTGACCTTTGGGTGTTTAAAATTCATCCAGTCAATGGTAAGATTGCCATTGACTCTGTATTTGGGATCTATTGAAAAAGCAAAGTCTGCAAAGTCAGGCTCCATGTAAGTATACACACTTGAGGTAAAAGGCTCTGTCATCCAGGTACCATTGTGTATGGCATTGAAGCCTCTATTGTAAAGTGCAAAAAGCTCATCATTGGTTTGCTGTGCATTGGCATCAACTTCAGCTTGAATACGACTCAACAAGGTTGAAGACACCCCCCACCTATTTGCATGTGCAGGTTCATGATAAGCGTTTTTTAAATACCCCCCTTTGCTACTTTCTGCTAAAATCCCATTGTGCGTGAGTCCAAAAACATCAAAATTCAATTGTTGATTGGCCAATAAAGTTTGTGCGGCACCAAAATAATAAACAGAACAATTATTGAGAATCAAAGGCAAAGTAGGCTGTTGCAAATAATTGCCATCACCCAATTTGACAATTAAATGAAGGTGACCTAAATCATTGGTTATTTCGCGTGCAATTTGCTCATCACTTGATTGGTCTTGTCCAAAAGTAATATTGGTTTGATTGGTATACCCCAACTCATTTGCCAACATAACATTTAAGCGTGAGTCTAAACCCCCACTGATATGTCCAAAATGACTGTAGCCATATTGTAAATCTTTGTTGTATTCTAATTTGATGGAGCGTACAAACAAGTCATCCAATTGCTCAAAAACAGCTGCATTGACTTGATGGATTTGAACCTGGTTATTAAATTTATAATAGGTTTGAATAGTTGACTGGGATGCAATAGAAGCGTTGAGCAGTTGTGCGGGTTCAAGTTTTTTAATTTCTTGCACCAAGGTATGATTGGTCAATAAATAACCAAAAGTCACAAACTCATAGGCAGCAATGGTATTTAAACTGGTTTTGATCCCTAAATAAGCCAACATTTCTTTCACAAAAAACAGTGATGAAGAAAAAATAAAAACCGAATCATCTTCAAAATAAAATAAAGGTTTTGAACCAGTATGGTCCGTTACCAATGTTAAACTTTGGGTTGTTTCATTGAAATAAAAAGCTTGAAATGTGCCTTTCATAGGCTTGAAATAGGAACCCAATGTATTGGTAGCTGCAGCCTTTTCAATGACTTGCAAATTGTCTTGATTGATCCAATTTTCCTTTGAGGTATCTTTGGTTAAGTTGATCCCATCAAAACCAAACACAATAGATTTATTTTGAACGAAACCCTTGTCTCTTTTAAATTTATGATTGGAATACCAAGCCACTCTTAACTGAGGTGTTTTGATTTCGCTTTGGTAGGGGAACAGTTCATTTTGGGTTGAACCAAATGTAAAAGCATCTAATTGTGCTTGAAACATTGGCGACTTAATCATATATCCACTAAACCCACTCATATTGCTTTATTTGGTGTATAAATTTAGCCAGTTGTTTTTGTTCGCATCCCAAGAAACCAATTGTTGGATGATGTTAAAATTAGTCAAACTGGTAGTTTGTTCTTCAGAAAGTTGGTGCAATACCTGATTCAACTGAGCAGTTAAATTTTCTGGCGCAATACGGTGATAGTTTGTTTTCAAGTTGTCGAGGTGCTCATAGGGCAACCAGTTACCAGTAATGACAACTGAACCTGCTAATAAATGTTCGTATAAGGCTGAAGCAGCTTGATCTCTTCTCGATACCAAGACAAAAATATCTGTAGCGTATCGCAACGCGGTTACTTCTTCATTGCTCAAATAATTTTTATAAATTTTAAAGGGTAAATTGCCACTTTGCATTTTTTGATTGACATGTACTTGATTGTGCTCAAAATCTCTTCCGTAGGTCATTGGAAAAATAACTTGAATAGTTTTTCCATCTATACCTGTAGTAGCAAGTTTTTGGAGGCTATCAATCATTAAATCAAATTGCATAATCTCATCTCCGCAATACCCACAGGTAATTACAATGTCTGTTTCATTGAACCCAAGAAAAAGTTTGGCCTGCAAGCGGGTTTGGGTGGCATGCTGTTTAAACATGTTTTCCATTACAGGCATGAGTGGAATCAGCTGTATCGATTCTATTTTTTTGTTTGGATCGTACTTTGCCTGTACCTGATTTAAAAATACCCGATTCTCGGCAATTAAGGTATTGGCTAATGAGCAACTCAGTTGATTAAAGAAATGCCTCATTTTCCCAACCTGATTGAAATCACTCCCATAAAAAGTGAGGTATATAAACCTTGATTTTAACCTGAACAGCAGCACCAAAAATGCATAGTAATAATGCATGAATTGAAAATGAACATAATCGTATTTAGGCAACTTTGCACCTAACAATAACAAACGAACCAACTGAACAAAAACCCTCAATTTTGGAATTTGATGGTACCACTTATTAGCATTAGGCAACACATGCAATTGGTTAAAATAAGGCCTTAAAAAATCAATGTCTGCCGGATTTTTTACAGAAGTAACCAAACAGTCCATTTGTGTCTGACAGCCTTCCTCCTGCATTTTTTTGAGGGTTCGGACAACAAATGTTTTTACCAAATGGCTTTCGGAAACAATCAATAATTTCTTGGTCATCTTTGGGTATTAAAAAGTTCAGAAATGTATTGATTGTATAATTGAGCAGTTCCTGATGCCGAACGTTCTTGCACATTCTTTTTACTAATTACTCCATGCTGGTCTATCAATGCAGGATTGTTTACATAATTAGCTAGTGCCTTTTTCATGGCATGTATTTCCAAAGGTTCAATGTATCCGTTTACTTGATGGCTGAGGTATTCTGAAACATTTAAAATTTGGTCACTGATTACCACGCCCATTCCTGAAGCCATCCCTTCTATGAGGGTATTGGGACCATTTGAGTTTTTAGCGGGTATAAATAATACATCTGCATTTTTGTATATCAGGTGTAAATCGTTCCAATGAGCTATGCCATCTATAAAATGAACGGCATTTTGTAAGCCTTTGGCTTGAATGAAATCTTCACATTGTTTGCGCATAGAACCATGGGCATTCATGCGCATACTCACTCCTGGATATAATTGAATGAGTTCTGAAAAAACTTCTATTGCAAAAAGGGGGTTGTACGCATCTTCTAGCCTTCCAGGAAACAATACTGTTAAATTATCTGAAGCATTTTTGTTGCGTTTTTCATGCTTCAAATGCACGTCAATGTCTTGTGGGTATCTGGTTAACCTCACTTTAGAAGCAGGATACTTGTACAATTCTATAAATTGATTAACCACATTTGGCCCCATTGCAAACAAGCGATCCATTGGCCTAAAAAACAACAAAGTAAATTGCCTCAATATTCTTTTTACCTGAAACAAAAATGGATGAATAGAAAACCTATTCAGTTCCAATGTTTCTGTATAAAATATAACTTTTTTATGATTGATTTTTGCCCATAACAAAACCATTAAATGCATGGGAATAAAAAAACCTCCCATAATAATTATATCTGGATTGAACGTATTTAATTTTTTAAACACGCTGTAATTGAAATAGCCAAAAAAGCGAATGTTTTTTGAGCCTTCTAAAATTTCACAATGTTCACCTAATGGAATTTTCCAAAACTCAGGTCTGTCTTTTTCTAAATGCACATAAAACCAAAACTTAGCTTGGTAATAGGCCTGCAAAGCCTCACAAAACTTTACTTGATAAGGCGCGGCCATATTGCTCAGAAATACCAGTTTAGGTTGACTCATTTTTGTTTATGTAATGAAATTCCTTTGGCAATAACCGCGCCGTATGCTATTGTTAAATCAGCTGGCGAAGGTTGTTCGTTATTGAGCCATTTTTTATACAATTCCGGCACATTCAAGCCTGACAAATGCGAAAACGGATAACCTCCTCCAAAGCGAGGATTTAAATCTATTAAAAACACCTCTCCCTCATTCGTTATAATAAAATCGGCATCTAACATGCCAATGTGTTTAGTATGTGAAGCAATTTCTTTTGCAACAAGTTGCAATTGTTCATTTTCAACTATTTCAGCCATATCCGTTTCTCCGGCACGCATAGCTAATTTTCTTTTTGCTAATGCAGTAAAGAAATTACCCTCCAAATCATTTACAATATCAATTCCATATTCTTGTCCAATGGCCATTTGCTGAATCAACATTTGGTTTTTTTGATTGGAAGGAACTGGGTCTTGTAAAAATGACTCTCCCAATTGTGCATTCAAATGGTTAAAAGTATTGGTTAGAGCGTCTAAATTTTCTACTACACTTGTGGCTATTGAGCCGGTACCCCATCTGGGTTTTACAATAACCGGGAATTTTAACAAACCTGTTTGTATGGCTTTAGTTGCGTCCTCTAATGAAGTATATGTTTTAGGAATTTGAATGGTTTCTAAATTGCAAAAGCCAGAATAGGCCAATTTATCAAAACATTTTTCAATGGTTTCAGCGTCCGAAACAATGATTCGAGTACCAATACTTTCAAACTTAGCTTTTTCCTTAGAAAGCACACTCAAATCCATGTCAAACAATGGAATAATTAGCTGTATTTGATGGGTCCTACATAAATCTAACAAAAAAGGAATATATGCACTGCTTTTTATTGGGGGAGACACAAACGCTTGATCGGCCTCGAACATACCTGAAGTTTGCGCTATGCTATTTGATGCAAATAGCTTTCCGCTAAAACTTTCCCTAAAAAAAGGGATCATGTAATTTCTTCTACCAATACTTGTAAACAGCACATTCATATTACCCATAGTTCTGAATTCTTAAAATGAGTCTGGCTATTAATTGAACTTCTTCTTCGCTCAAAG
>CANHRW010000050.1 GCA_947462865.1 Bacteroidota bacterium
AGATGTTATTGAGCTTGTTCAATTATTACATGGTCATTCGCATTTGTAAGGAAGTTTATGCAGCCCCTCAAACCATTAAAGGATTATTGGCTTTGGTATTGGTTGTTTATCCTTCTCAAGTAATTCATTGTAATTTAATTATGAGCGATATTTTGTTTCAAAGTATTTTGCTCTTAGCGCTATACTGTACTTGGAAATGGACTCAATTCATTCAATGGAAATATAGTTTACTCGCTGCTTTAATGTTTGCATTGGCCATGTTAACCAAACCTGTTTCTTTTATGCTGGGATTAGGTGTGGCAGCGGCAATGGGATATTATTTATACAAACAAAAAAAAATTATACAGCTGCTTCCCTTCTTGCTGTTACCACTGGTGTATCATGGATTGTCGGCTTATCATAAAACAATTACAGGAAGCTACCACTACAGTTCTGTAGGACCTTATTTTGCATTGAAGTATATGGCCAAATATACCAATAGTCAATTGTATGGAGAGGCATACGCAGACCATTTTCAAGACAGTGTAATGGCCATGGCAGATACTTGTACATTGTTGCAAAACAGACATGCAATCATGAATGGTGCTGCTGTAACAGTTATTCAAAGTCATCCAATTGTATTTTTACAATTTAACCTGCGTGGTTGGTTGACACTTTTGATTGACCCTGGAAGATTTGATTGGGTACATTTTTTAAACATGGATGAGGGTCATTTTTTAGGATTGTACCATACCATTTATACCAAGGGATTGATACTCGGATTGACTCATTTTATTGTAGAAGCGCCAATTATGTTGTTAATGGTATTAGGAGCCAGTTTGTTCTTTAATTGTTGTATTGCATTGTTGTTTTTAAAATGGTTATTGAGCTGCACCAATACAAAATCTTTACAAGTATTATTGGCTGTTTTTGTTTGCTATATTTTATTGACAACAGGCGTATTGGGTTTGGCAAGATATAGAATTGGCATAGCTCCTATGCTTTGGGTAGCTTGTGTATTGTATGTAACGCCTCGATTTACACGCCAATGAATTTAATTTTACAAAAACCCTACTCTCCTATTGAACTTATTAGTTTTAAAGCATGGGAACAAGCAGGAATTGAAGTATATTTTAAAAGAGAAGATTTGTCTCATCCATTTATTTCTGGCAATAAATGGAGAAAATTACATTACCATTTACTGACTGCAGCAAGCAGCAATGCAAGCACATTGGTTACATTTGGGGGCGCATATAGCAATCATTTATTGGCAACAGCTGCTGCTGGTGCAAAATATGGTTTCAAAACACTTGGAATAGTAAGAGGAGAACCTGTTAAAAATATGGTGCTTGGCTTGTGTAAACATTTTGGCATGCAATTGCTGTTTATAGACAGAGCCCGTTATAAAGACCATTTTGCTTTTGAGCAAAGTAACCCCATTGAAAACGCCTATTGGATTCCAGAAGGAGGCGGTGGCCATTTAGGAGAAATGGGCATAGGGGAATTGTTAACTGAAATAGACCCTAAGTATACGCATTTGTGCTGTTCTGTTGGAACTGGTGCAAGTTTTTCGGGATTACTCCGCAAAGCTGCTGAAAGCAATTCAAGTATTCAGCTTGAAGGCTTTGCTGTGATAAAAGGCGGAGAGTATTTGTCCGAAGACTTTCAAAAACAAAACTACCAACACTATACCTATTATACCCATTCACATGGAGGAGGGTATGCAAAAACAAGCCCTGAATTAATTGCTTTCATAGAAAAATTTAGCAGAGAAACTGGCATACTTTGTGATCAAGTTTATGAAGGCAAAATGCTTTATTATTTAAATGAAATGATTGTAAATGGGGTTCATGCAAAAGGCTCCAAAATAGTGATACTTCACAATGGTGGACTGAGCGGAATGCTGAGCTTGTTTGCTTAAAAAGGAAAGGCGGAATGCTTTGCATTCCGCCTTTCCTTTTTAACACACGTACAGAAAATTACTGTTGCAATGTTTTAACTGCTGATTGGTTGATTTGAACAGCGTATTTAGCCCTCAATTCTTTGATCCATTCGTTCATAAGCAAATCTTGATAATCGCTGGTGACCAATCCTTTTGCTTCTTTTAATTCTTTTGGTTCTGCAGCAACTTTTCCAATGATATAGTAAAACTTGTTGGCGCCATCCTCAGATTGAATGTCTACAACACCTGTTTGTTCCCATAACTTTGCGGCTGTTGGTTCTGCCTGTTCGCCTTTCATTGATTTTGAAGACACAGTTCCTGCTACTTTTTTATTCAGTTTTAACAGCATATCCATTTCAGATTTACCTGCTTTTAACATTTTGATGGCAGCTTGTTTAGCTTTCGCATCTAAGCAAGTGTAAATGCTGTATTCTAAACGCTCTTTCCACATGTATTTGGATTTATTTGCATTGTAAAATTGCTCCAAACCAAGGGTGTCTAACATGGCTTTACCCCATACCTTTTTGTCTGTTAAATCAAACAATAAAATGCCATCGTGGTATTCTTGCATAATGTTTCTGAAGTCTTCGTATTTAACTTCTAACATACTCTCTTCATAAGCCAAGCATTTTTCACTTGCCCATTCATTAAACATGTTTCTTGCAACCATTTGTACATTGCCTTTGTCTAGAGGTTTTTGATTCAATTGTAAATAAGAACCAAATTCTCTTGTGCTATGCGTTTTGTTTCCAATGGTAAACAATGTTTTATTCAACACTTTTGCACTATCATACTCCCAAACACCTTTCATAAATCCAGTATCCAATTTGCTCATGAGGTATTTTAAATTGGTTTCATTAACACTGAAGTTTCCTTCTTTTTTAACCCTTGCTATTACCGCTGCTTTTGAGCTTTCTGAACGGGTGTCTCTAGATACTTTGCTTTTAACTATGTCTTGTACTTCTTTAAAAGTTCCCAATGGACGTTTCTCTAATAGTTTAATCAAATGCCATCCAAAATCGGTGGCAAAAGGTTTAGACAATTCTCCTGTTTGCATTGAAAATGCAATATCCTTGAAAACATCGGGGAAACCACTCAAACTAGCCATCCAATTCATATTTCCTTTATTGGCTTTGCTTCCTTCATCTTGTGAATATTGTTCAACCATTTGCTCAACAGTTGCACCTTGTTGAATTTTCTGGTACACACTGTCAATTAAAATTTTGGCATCAGCAATTTGTTCTGGCGTGCTACCTATACCTGTTCTGATCATGATGTGTTGCACTTTTACTTCACCCCTGTTAGCTCTTTTGTTGTTGAGTTTCATGAGGTGGTAGCCAAATTGAGTTCTAAAAGGTTGGCTAATATCTCCTACATTGAGTTGGTAAGCAACATTTTCAAAAGGATAAACCATTTGGAATACAGTAAACCAGCCTAATAATCCTGTATTTCTTTTTGCAGATGGATCCTCAGAATAATTAAATGCAATGCTATCAAAAGATTCGCCTTTTAAGATTCTTCTTCTGAGGTCATTGATTTTATTCCAAGCAGCCAAAGTATCTGATGCGGATGCATTTTGACCCACATTGATTAAAATATGTGAAGCATTGACTTCAGTTTTCATTCGCTCGTAAGCCTCAGCCATGAGCGCCTCAGTTACTTTTTTATCGCTCATGTATGGAACTGCCAATTGTCTTCTGTATCCAGTTAATTCAGATTTAAATGACGGATTGGTATCTAGGCGCATAGAAACAGCTTCCTTTACTTTCAACTTAAAATTGATGTAGAGGTTGAGGTATTCGTTCAATTCTGTTTCTGAGGGTAGTGCCGTTTCCTTTCTGTTTTTGTTGAGTTGTCTCAAAAATTCTGGCTTGTAAACGGTGTCGTTTCCGAATGTAAAAACGAAGGCCTGAGTTGCATTTGTAGTTTTGATTGCCGGCTGACTTTTTTTGGCAGCTTTTTGAGCCATGCCATTTATTGAAATCAAACTTGCAAAAAGTCCCAGCAAAATCGCTGATTTTCTCATATCTATAACTAATTTAAGTGATGCAAAAATATAAAAATGTCATGCCTAAGCAAGTAGGAATCTTTGAATGCTAAACCTACAAGTTAATTATCCGAGTCGATTAGACTGTACAAAACTGGTTTTGAAGGACTTGCATCACTTTCAATGGAAGCAATTTGTATGTTGAGCAAATATTTTCCATCCAAAACATGGTTTGGAACATATATCATTTCGGTAATGGTACAATCTAAACGAGGATTTTCAGGAAAACTCCAAAAGGCTTTGTGAGCCAACATCAACCCATCATCTGATTCTGGATCAACCGAAGGCAGATCCAACAACACATGTTTGATACCTGAATCGGCAAGATCTTTACATAGTTGAGGATCTAAATATGCTGGAAAATTTCCCGAATAATTGGCAGTTAACTTCGTATTTTCATTGGGCAAGGTTCTAATAACTATGGCTTCAACACCTGATGCTAACTTTGCTTTTAAATTGGGAGCTGTTACCCATTTATTTCCCATTGAATCAATGCTGGTGGGCAAGGAAATGAGTTGGGCAAGGAAATGAAAATTTGTTAAGGTTTGATGAATAGTAATGCGTTCTTTGGTAATGTGTCCAATGCATTCTGTATGTGTTCCATTGCCATGCGCATTCAACAATAGGTTTTCGCAATTGGCCGAACTACCTGCTGCTACAGAACCTATAAAATCTCCAACACGAATGGGCTCAAATAAAGGTGGTGGAATATGAAATGCATTTGGATTTGCATTGCCGTTTTGCAAGGGAATAGAAATATCAATTGGTTGGTTGAGTGCAACCAAATATGTTTGCGATTGCCATGAAATTTTAACTTGCATTCAGTGTATCTTTGAAAACAAATATTGATTATTGTTAGAATAATTTTTAAAAAAGTTTCATGAAAGCATACCAACAAAAAAAATATTGGAAGTTTTTTATCTTGGCTTTTGCCCTGCTGATTGGTACTGTTTCTTTGCTATACACACGAAACTTAGTGAAAAATTTAAGTATCCAAGAAGACAAAAAAATTAAACTCTGGGCAGATGCCACCCGTCAACTAATCAATTCAGAAGGCGATATTAATTTTTTGCTCAATATTATAGAAGACAATGAAACCATTCCAACTATTTTGGTAGATGACAATGGTACCATTATTACAACCCGAAATTTAAAAACAGAGCGCACTAAAGACAGTTCCTATTTAAAAGGCAAACTGGCCTACATGAAACAATTGCATGAACCCATTCAGATTTGCTACGATGAAGAGAACAAAAAGTACAATTACCTGTATTACGAAAATTCTGAATTACTCAACGATCTCAAAACCTACCCATTTATTCAATTAGGCCTCATTGCCTTTTTTGCTTTAATGAGCTACCTGGCAATTAGCAGCAGTAGAAAAGCTGAGCAAAATCAAGTTTGGGTGGGCATGAGCAAAGAAACAGCTCACCAATTAGGAACACCCATTTCATCATTAAGAGAATGGTTGTCACTGATCAAAGAAAATGGATTAAATGAGGAGGTCATTACAGAAATGGACAATGACATTAAACGCTTAGAATTAATTACTGAACGATTTTCAAAAATTGGTGCAGAACCCGCGTTAAATGGAGAAAACTTGAAAGTGGTGATTGACGAATGTGTATTCTATTTAAAAAACAGGGTTTCGAGTAAAGTGAATTTTGAGGTAAACACTGTAAACGCACAAACTAATGCCTTGATAAATGTTCCGTTATTTGAATGGGTAATTGAAAATATCTGTAAAAATGCCATAGATGCCATGAATGGTTCTGGAACCTTAAAGATTGATTTGAGTGAAGACCATTCATTTGCTTACATAGAAATCAGTGACACTGGTAAAGGCATTCCAAGAAATAAATTTAAAACCATTTTTAAACCTGGTTTTACTACCAAAAAAAGAGGTTGGGGCTTGGGCCTATCTTTGTCTAAAAGAATCATCAAAGATTACCATAAAGGAGATGTTTTTGTAAAACACTCAGAAATAGGTAAAGGCAGTACATTCAAAATTTCATTAAAGAAAGCCGCCTAATATGGGAAGAATCTTGAGTTTTGACTATGGCACCAAACGCATTGGTATTGCGGCAACCGACCCTTTAAAAATCATTGCATCGGCATTAGATACCATTCACCCAAAAGACATTTTAGTCTATTTAAAAAAATACCTTTTACTTGAAACTGTAGAGTGTTTTGTTGTTGGAAAGCCTATGAAATTAGATGGCAGTGATTCTGATTCCGCTGTCCATGTTAAAAATTTTATATCTTTGTTGAATAAAAATTTTCCAGAAATACCTGTTGTACAAATAGACGAACGCTTTACCTCTTTGATTGCTCAGAAAAGCATGATTGAGATGGGAATGAAAAAGAAAGACCGACAAAATAAGGGGAATATTGATCAGATAAGTGCTGTCTTAATTTTGCAAACGTATTTGGAAACCAATAGTTAAAAAAATGATTTTACCAATTCTTGCCTTTGGCGATGCTGTGTTGAGGAAAAAAGCAAGCAATATTGATGCAAACTATCCGCAATTGAATACGCTGATTGAAAATATGTGGGAAACCATGTATGAAGCTAGTGGTGTTGGGCTTGCAGCTCCTCAAATTGGCAAAGCCATCAATTTGTTTGTCATTGATACTGGCGCTTTTGACGAGAAAAAGCAAAGCAACAGCATTAAAAAAGTTTTCATTAACCCGCTCATCGAAGAAGAATGGGGAGATAAATGGGAGTTTGAGGAAGGTTGTTTGAGTATTCCTCATATCAGAGAAAATGTGAGTAGACATGCGCATTTAAAAATTACCTATCAGGACGAATTGTTCAATACCCATACTGAAACATTTTCTGGGCTGGAGGCTCGTGTAATACAGCACGAATACGACCATTGCCAAGGTGTTTTGTTTACCGATCATTTATCACAGTTGAAAAAACGATTACTAAAAAATAAACTCATCAATATTTCTAAGGGGGGGGCAGTTGTAGACTATAAAATGCGAATCCCTTCAGGCAGATAGGTTCCCCAATTTGCTTTTTCTGCAAATTTTAATCTGCTTCTTGGGTAAAATAATTATGCAGAAATGTTTAATTGCAATTAATTTGTTAAAATTATTTGCGCATGATAGACATTCCTAATTTTCCATCTTTGCATTATTATTTAAGAAATGCAGCATACCAGATTAAAAAACCATCAAGTCTATACTTGTATGAAAAAAAGAAAGACATATTCGAGGCATTAACCTACCAGCAGGTAATTGACCAGGCAAATGCCATCAGTTCTTTTTTTATGGATGCAGAATTTGGGCATCAAGACAATGTTGCATTGATTATTGAGAACTGCCCTGAGTACATCATGTTTGACCAAGGACTGATGCAAATTGGGTTGGTAAATGTATCTATTTATCCTACACTAAGTGAGTCTGAAATTGAATACATCATCAATGATTCTGGATCAAAAGCCATTTTAGTTGGCACCCCATTTTTATTGAAGAAAATCAATAAAATTAAAGCCAACTGCCCGCAACTAAAGCATGTTATTACAGCATTTGAGACGAATACCAAGGCTGAAAATCAATTAAGTTGGAAGGAATGTATTGCCTTAGGTACTCAATCATATTCTATAAACAAAGAAAGAATTGAAGCACGTTTAGAGCAAATCAACCGAGCCGATTTGGCTTGTTTGCTTTATACATCAGGCACCACAGGTAAACCAAAGGGAGCCATGCTTACCCATAATAATTTTATTACCAATGTAGAAATGGGCTTACAATTAATGCCTATTGTAAATAAAGATTTCCGCTTTTTGTCTTTCTTGCCTTTGTGCCACGTGTATGAACGAACAGCTACGTATTACCTCAGTACCATTGTGGGCACTGAAATTGCATTCGCACAAAGTTTAGAAGCCTTATCCGGAAATATCATTGAAGTAAAACCCAATGCCATTTTAACCGTACCTCGTTTGTTGGAGCGCATAGAAGAAAGGGTTCGTAAAAATGTAACTTCAAAAGGTGGTTTTAGTTTAAAAATTTTTAATTGGGCCATTGCACAAGGAGAAAAAGCAAGGCATTGCAGAGAAGCTGGTAAAGGCTATTCATTGTTGCTTCAAATAAAATTGGCCATTGCCGAAAAACTCGTTTTCAAAAAAATAAAAGAACGTTTAGGCGGACAAATGAAAATTATTATTTCGGGAGGCGGTGCCATGCCACAACATGTTGGTGAATTTTTTGGCAACATTGGCGTATTGGTTTGTGAGGGATACGGCCTTACTGAGACTTCACCACTGGTTTCTGTAAACCAACCGTCAAGACCTTTATTTGGTACTGTAGGTAGAATAGGCAAAGGTTCTGAGGTTGCTATTCAAAACCCCGACACCAAAGCAATCATCACCATACAATCATATGATAGCTTTGACCCTAAATTTGAATCGGGAGAAGGTGAAATTTTGGTACGTGGTCAAAATGTAATGAAAGGTTACTGGAATATGCCAGAACAAACGGCCGAAAGTATTGACGCTGAAGGCTGGTTACACACAGGAGATGTTGGAAAATTTCACAAAGGGTATTTAAAAATTACTGATAGAATTAAAAATATCATCGTTAATTCATTTGGTAAAAACGTGTACCCTACACCTATCGAAAATACCTATTTAAAGTCTTCTAAAATTGAACAAGTTTTTTTAATTGGTGATGGACAAGAATATTTAACTGCAATCATTGTTCCTTCTAAAGAAGAACTGAAAGAAAGTTTTGGAATGAATGAAAGCTATTTTAACGAGCCAGATGAGTTTATCAGTGAACCTGAAATTCACAAATGGATTGAAACCGACATGCATAAATATGCTGTTGAGTTAGGAAAATTTGAAAGGGTAAAACACTTTATCATCAAGCGTAGACCATTTACTTTAGAGGCTGGAGAATTAACTCCCACTCAAAAAGCCAAAAGAAAATTCATTGTTCAAAAATTTGACCAAGAAATCAAAGCGATGTATGTAAACTTGGTTGATTGATTGAACCTTTGTAAACCATTTGCACATGCGTAATGCCTGCTTCGTCAAATAAAGGGCCTATTGCTTTAAATCCGTTTTTATCATACACTTCTTTGGCTTGAATTTGAGCGTGGAGGTATATTTTTTGATTTGCCGGAATTTCTTTGAGCATGGTTTGAATGAGCAAACTAGCGATTCCCTTTTTACGGAATTCTCTTAATACTGCAATTCTTTCTAATTTATAACCTTTTTCAGTTTGTCTATACCTAGCTGTTCCAACCGGATTGGATTCAAAATTGGCAATAAAATGTGTTGAAACTTCCTCATTTTCCCATTCGAGTTCTTCAGGACAAGCTTGCTCAATTACAAACACTTCTTTTCTGATAGCCCATGCCATTTGCTGTACCTCTATCGCTTGTATTTTTTCTATTTGAATTTCCATTTTACAATAGGAATGACTTTAATCAACAAAGTAGAATATTAAAACCATAATTTTTAAAAAATGATTAAGTTTGCCAAATTAAATCTTCAAATATGACTAAAATAGCTGATCTACTAGGCGCCAATGCCGATTCTCTGTTAAACCACAGTTGTAAAACCATTAGTAAGGACCTGATTATGTTACCAGGTGCTGATTTTGTTAATCGTTCGTTTGGTGCTGGCAACCGCAGCCCTCAAGTTTTAAGAAGTTTAGAAGATTTGTATTCACACGGCCGGTTGGGTGGAACAGGTTATATGTCTATATTGCCTGTAGACCAAGGAATAGAACACAGTGCAGGGGCCTCATTTGCACCTAATCCAATTTATTTCGACCCTGAAAACATCTTGAAATTAGCCGTTGAAGGTGGTTGCAATGCTGTTGCATCTACCTATGGTGTTTTGGCAAGTTGTGCTAGAAAATATGCACACAAAATTCCTTTCATTGTAAAATTAAACCACAATGAATTTTTAAGTTACCCAAATAAATTCGACCAAATTATGTTTGGTTCGGTTGACGAAGCTTGGAACATGGGAGCTACAGCAGTTGGAGCAACTATTTATTTTGGTTCGGCAGAATCGGGCAGACAAATTCAAGAGGTAGCAGCTGCATTTGAAAGAGCTCATGAATTAGGAATGGCTACCATTTTGTGGTGCTATACCCGAAACAATGCTTTCAAAAAAGATGGTGTAGATTACCATACTTCTGCTGATTTGAGTTCACAAGCCAATCATTTAGGTGTTACCATTCAGGCAGATATCATTAAACAAAAATTGCCTACCAATAATGGTGGTTATACTGCATTGAATTTTGGCAAAACACATGACAAGGTTTATACTGAATTAACCACCAACCATCCTATTGATTTAACCCGTTACCAAGTTGCCAATTGCTACATGGGTAGACAAGGTTTGATTAACTCAGGTGGTGAATCAAAAGGTGCCTCTGATATGGCAGAAGCAGTAACAACTGCTGTAGTAAACAAACGTGCAGGTGGTCAAGGTTTAATTTTAGGCAGAAAAGCTTTCCAAAAGCCAATGAACGAAGGAATTGCTTTGTTAAATGCAGTTCAAGATGTGTATTTAGATCAACAAATTACCATTGCTTAATTTTATCTCAATATTTAAAAAAAGCCCCGCAAACAGCGGGGCTTTTTTTGTGAATAGAAATGTCTAGTCCTGAAATAGCGATACACAAAATTTATCGTTATGGAAAAAGGAGAAAAAATCGTTTATGAAAAGCGTAGCCAAAAGGATTACTCAATGTCCTTTAAG
>CANHRW010000051.1 GCA_947462865.1 Bacteroidota bacterium
AGCAGATTGGGATTGGTATATTTTTATGAAAAACTAAAAAATACCTTAATCGTAGGTATGATCCCTCAACTGTTCTTGTAATTTTAAAGGTGCATAAAGCTTAGGTTTTGTCTATTTTTTATTCGCTATTCACTTTCAAAAGCAGTATTGTTCAACTGTAAGTCTATAAGAAACCAAAGACAATAGCTTTTTTGATTTACAGAAAATATTTCAATGGTTGTTAGATTGACTATGAATTAGTATACCGATAGCATTCGGAACAGGTTCGAGCCTAATTATTGATTGATAAGTGTTGAGGGCCGATATGAGATTTTTTACAACAAAGGTGCATGAAACAGTCTATCCCATATTCAGAGAATAAATAATCTTGAATACAAATCAATTCGAATTGAAGATGGTTAAAACTATTGTACGTATCACCTGTTTAACAATTATGAAAATACTAATTATTATTATTTTATTCGTAGTAGCTACAGCCCAATTTTTTATATCAAGAAGCACGCAACAAACAGAACAACTCAGTTACATTGTCATTAAAAAATATGACAAATTTGAAATAAGAAAATATGCCCCAGCCTTGTTTTCGAGTGTAAAACTCAACAAGAAAGGTTATAAAGAAAGCGCTAGTGAAGGTTTTCGCATATTGGCTGGGTATATTTTTGGGGCTAATGAAACTAACGAGAAAATTGCTATGACTTCACCTGTAATGATGGAATTAGGAGACAGTTCTAAAATGCTATTTATGGTTCCCAAAAATTACAATTTAAAAAATTTACCCAACCCTAATAATAACAAGATAGTTTTCGAAAAACAGGAAGAAAAAATCATTGCTGCCATCAGCTTTGATGGATGGGCAAATGATGAAAAGATTGAAAAATATACGTCTATCTTAAAAGATGAATTGGTGAAAGAAAAATTAAATTTCATCGATAAATTTACTTTTCTAGGTTACAACCCTCCCTATGAAGTGATGAATAGACGCAATGAAATTGTGGTTGAATTAATTGACTATAAATATTAAAATAACAAAAATCTGTCAACTGTATTAAAAAATTGATTTTAAGAGATTTGATTAGTCAAACTTTGAGGCAAAACTTCATCTAATTCCAATAAGTGGACAATGTACATGTGCAATAGTTTGGCATGGAGTCGAACATGATCCCATTTAAAGGCTCATTTGAATTCGCAATTGATGTTTACAATTCCTTCAAAAACCAATAATCTGTTTGGGGTGTTGAACCCAAGGGAAAATCATTTTCAACACCAGAGTTAACAAAACCATGTTTTTCATAAAAACCTCTGGCTCTAAAATTGTATTCCCAAACAGATAAATACATTACTTGGGCACCTTGTTGTCGGGCAAAATCAAGGGCAAATTGCATCAATTCATTGGCTACACCTGTTCCATGAAATTCCTTTAACACATACAAGCGAACTAGCTCTATGTATGGCTGATGTTGGTATGCCTCTATAGGACAAGTATGTTTTGCGTTGATACGCATATAGCCTTTTGTGGTTCCGTTTTCTTCAAAGAAAAAAAAGTGATCTGTTTCATCAAGCAATTCAGCTGCCACTTGATCTGAATTGAAATACAATTCCAAAACTACTTGCATATCAGCTTTGCTACAGGTATTGCCAAAGGTATCGTCAAAGGTTTTTCTGCCTATGTTTTGTAATAAAGCAACATCCCTCAAATTGCCGCGTCGTATCATTGAACAAATGTATGAAATTTCGAAATGGCTTAGCATGTATCAATTTCTTTTATCTAAATCATCATGAATAAATGAATATTAAAATGTCCAAAGATGAATTTTTAGCTATAGGATATCAGTCAGGGCCATAAGTAGCGTATTTTATTTTTTTTGAAATGGAGCATTAAATAAAGTTCATTTCACTTTAAGGCTTTTAAATTGGCTTTTGATGACAATCAATCAAACGTTTACTTCAATACATCACAGGTAAATACTTCCATGCCACCTCATAGGGCTGATTTAGTAAATGTTGTTTGTTCTAAAAAAGATGAAATTCTAATCTAAATTTAATCCATCTATTTTTTTTATTGGTAAAGCTATTTTATTTTGTAAAACCAAAAATGAAGAATTTATGAATAACGTAACAACCAAAATTTCATTTGTGAAATCAATCACTGCCTTGTTTTTAACTGTTTCCATTTTAAGTGCTTGTAAAAAAGAAGAAACTACAAGTTCTACCAATGTTTCAATCAGCGCCCCTAATTGTTTGGTTTCATCCTTTACTGGTTCTTACAATGGCAATTTCAAATATGATGATTCAAGACGAATTATCGAAACAAGTAGCAATAACGACTCTTCCAAAACAACATATTCATACCAAGGAAATAAAATGATCGAGTCATCTAACTACATATCAAGTGACAGCCAAGTATACAATATGGTAACCACTCATTATTTGAATGCATCTGGTTTTATACAAAAATCTGTTCAAACACCAACACCAAAAGAACCAAACAATACATATGAAACTGAATACCACTACAACGCTGAGGGTTATTTACTCAGAGAAATTCAAACATCAGGCTACAAATCTCCATTTGACTCTGTTGTTATGAACTATTACAGTGGAAAAAGTTATACTTATGAAAATGGAAATCAATCAAAAGTATACTCTTTAAAGTTTGATGATACTGGAAAAGTAACTGACAGTTCATTGACTCAAGCAACCATTTATGATTTGAGTTTACCAGGTAAAATTGAAGGCTTTTCAGCATGGATTAGTCGTAAAGGAAAAGCAAACAAAAATGAAATCAAATCAATAGAATATTTTGAAGGTGATAAAAGCGAAATCGAAACACATACCTATACGTTCGATGCAAATGGCAACCCAACATCTGTTAAAATGACCGGTTCTTCCAATGCATTAATTAATATTACCTGGATATGCAAGTAGGTAATTTCGCTAGACAATAAATGTATTATCAAGATTTACACATGTATTCATACTGAATTGTGTAAGTTTGAATATGAATTTGACTTCAATTCCGTTTGCTCAAATGATTCGTCTTCAAGAAGGCGAAGGTGACTACCTGTTTTGTTTACCAGCACATCAAGACTATACCAACCATTTGGGTACTGTGGCTGCAGCCGCACAATTTTCTTTGGCTGAATTTGCTTCGGGCCAATGGCTACTCAATACTTTTCCAGATATGGCAGAACAAGTTGTTCCTATGTTGCGCAATTCTCAAGTAAAATTCAATCAAGCCACAACTGGAAGCATCTATGCAAAAGTGAATGTTAGCAAAGAAACTGAACTACAAGTAGCGTTAGAATTGAAACAACTCAAACGAAGTAAATGTACTATTCCTGTAAAAGTAATGAACGATCAAGGACATGTAGTGATGACAGGTCATTTTGAGTGGATACTCATGATGAAATAAAAAGTTGTATTTAGTACATTGATGGTCGATTCTATTTAGATTCATTAAAAAAAACAATTCGAAATGAAAAAACTAATTTTAGCTCTTACAATCCTTCTCTTTCAAATTGCGTGTCATACAAAAACTGATGTTCCTCATTACACAGTAATCAATGCTGTTGATTTATATACTGGAAAAGGTAAATGCGGAGAGATCCTCATCCCTTCAATATCTAGGGAGACCAAACCAAACGAAAGAGATCGTATATTGAGAGACATTCTCAAAAAAGAAGGATGGGTCATTATTTCAGCCTATGCAAGCATGGAAGCCTACAATGAAAAAAGCTGTGCAACATTGCCCATGCGCGCTAAGGCATTCAAGGAAGGTTATATTGGAAAAATAGACGAAAATGGCACTTTTTCAGACTAATTAATGCGCAGCTAAAGTTCGTATGATTTAATTCAAAATAGATTGGGGACAAGCTTCAAATTACAATTTAGATGATTCTCTCTATGGTAATTAAATTGTTGATGTAACTACTGCCAAAAATGACACTGATTCTCCAAGCAATAGCGTTTGCTGGGTCCATAATGGTCCAGGTATCAATAAATCCACCTGTGAAGAAATTCAATCCCGCATTTAAATAGGTAGGCGTAGTAGTAATGGTAAGTTTGTTATTATCTGCTATGGTAGTTGCATAGGCCCCACCTGCTACAAATACATCACTGCCATACACACTGTAAGTTCCAGAAACAGTTGAAACTTGCAAAGAGGCATTGCCTGTGGCTGCTACCCTTACTTTTAAATTACCTAGAGTTACATCTACTCCCCTATTAACAAATGCGGATGCTTTTGTACTATTGCTTTCAGCCAATTTTACCCAAGCAGCTCCATTCCAAAAATAATATCCTGGTGCAACATCATAAGGAGAACTTCCTGCCAATGCCGTATTGTACACCAACAAGCCTGTAGCGGGTGTAGTTACTGGAGCAGCAGAATTGCTTGCTGTCAGCGCAACACGAGGAGGCAAAAAACCTTTTGAAGAGCTCTTCACTTCTAACATAGAAGAGGCATCAGGAGTGGTAGTACCAATGCCCACTTGGGCAAATGCAGCATTAGAAAAAACTAAAGTAAAAATCAACAGAAAGTGTTTCATTGATAGTTGTTGAATATGTAAAAATTCCAATTGATACATTCAAAGATATCAATTACACATGAATAAACTTAGAATCTAAAACAATGTATGCTATGTTTACTGCTTTCTTTTATTCATATTGATTTATGAAAGTTGACCGCCCAAAAAACAAAGGAAATGGCATTGCAATTGGAGCTAGTATAGGGGTTGCATTGGGGTTTGCACTGGGATTAAGAAACAACAACACCTCCCAAATGATTGCCTTGTGTTTGTGTATGGGAACTGTATTGGGAGCTATGATTGACTTTTGGAACAGAAAAAACTGATTTGATTCATTACAGATTTGAATCAGAACCAATCATTTGTTTGACCATAAATGAATCTTATTCTACAAAATCAATATTCTACTTTAATTCATAGAGATGCCCTATTCACCTGTTAAATTTGATCCATGTATATTTCTATAACCGGACTTAAACCAAGAGGCCTAATTGGCTTTTTACGGTTTTGGACCTTGGCAATTCCTTCTTTTAAACAAGCTCAAAAAGCCGATGGAATTGTATCCTGCCAAGTGAAACATATTCAAGGCTATCAATGTACTTTAACTGCGTGGGAAAGTAGAGATCAGATGTTAGCCTTCATGCGAAGTGGCGTTCATATCAAAGCCATGAAAGTATTCCATCAAATTGCTACAGGTAGCACATTTGGATACCATTCAGCTACCATTCCATCTTGGGAGCTGGCTTTTTCTCTATTACAAGAAAAGGGTAAAGTTCATGAAGCTTCATCAAAAGATGTGAATTAAACCTTTCCAATATTTTATTTTTTCTTTGAAAAAATTAATACATTAGATTGTATTTCAATTTATTAAGTCATGAAGAAAACAATATTCACATTATTCGTTTGTGTTTTAATACACTTTCAATGTAAAAAAGCACAAGATGCGCTTAGCAGTATAAAAAATAAAATCATTGATGGTTACTGGGCAGATATAAACGGATTAAAATTAGACATTAAAAATAATGAATCTAAGGTATTGGATTATGGCAGTTCTCAACTTAAAAATTACTCAAACTACTTTAACAAAAATTCGACACCCTATATTAAAAATATCACAAGAACCTCTGAAAATTCATGGTCTGCAGATATAGTAGTTAGAAAATACGATGGGAATGAATGTATAGGCATCAGTTATGAGAAAATAAATATTACACTCTCTGACAGCAACAATAGTCAAAGCTTAAAACTATCAAAGTCCGATTTTGGAGCTACGCTTTTTACCAAACTGCCCGCAAGCTATAAACCCCCTGTTGTGAATTCTGCATGTGACACCAGTTCAAAGGTTTATCAAAACAGCAACAACACATTAGAAATTTACGATTTAGGCATTAGCAAATTTAACAATATAGAGGTGAGAAGTTTTTACCGTAAACCAACCTATGGAGCTGGATGTAATTATATCTTTCAAACATACAATACTGAGTATCCGAAGGGAACTGTAGGTGCAGCTGAAACAGAAATCATATTCGGCGACAGACCATCTGTTAACAAAGTCTACAATGTAATAGATATGAAAAATAAAATGTTTAGGTTAGAAAGTGATGAAGTCGGAATAAAATATTTGAATAACTTTTACAGTACAGGAGTAGAGGGAGAGAAACTTTATGTTTCTTCCGAAGGAGGTAAGGTGAAAATGAAAGCAGACACTATCCTAACTAAAAATTTAAGTTATAATTCAAAAATTACCATCGATTTAGAAGGTTACTAAATTACAACTCATGTTGGTTAAAAAGTTGCACCTCGGCAATACTGCTATGGTAATACTTGTACCACTTTTTAATGCCCAATTTTTTGGCCTTGATGTGCTCAGGATTTGACGCCCAATGACGAACAGCATCCATATTTTGCCAATAACTGATGAAAGAGCCTCTGCCATTGTGCTTGAAACTTTCATAGCCTAAAAAACCTGGTGATTGCTTGGCCAATTCCAAGGTTAATTCATCGTATTCTGCATATCCTTCTAACTGATCTGACAAATAGTAGTTAAAAATAGATGCTATGTAGGGTGCTGATGGAACTTGTTCGTTTTGCCAATTGATCATGGTTTTAAATTTTGAGTAATTTAATTTTTTAGCACTAAAATCGGTTAAATTTGTTTCAATTAAATTTAATTCAAAAAAAGAATTGGGAAGTATTTTACATGAACAAGCTTCTACTTCCAGTCCAAAAAACTAAGGCATAATCAACTAAGTAATATGAAGAAATATTCCATTTTAAGTATAGTGTTGTTGCTATTTCAATTCAATTTAGCAAAAGGTCAAAACCTATACTTTCCTCCTATCAATAATGCTGCAACATGGGATACCCTCTCACCAAATGCATTGAATTGGTGTACCAACCAAATACCCAATTTGTATACCTATTTACAAGGTCAAGACAGCAAAGCATTTTTGGTACTCAAAGATGGTAAAATTGTGCTTGAAAAATACTTTGGTACTTTTACGAAAGACAGCCTATGGTACTGGGCATCGGCAGGTAAATCTTTGACTTCCGTTTTAGTTGGCAAAGCGCTTGAAGAAAATGCTTTTCAATTAACAGATACAAGTGCTACTTATTTGGGTAAAGGATGGACCAATTGTACCTCTGAACAAGAAGCCAAAATCAGCATCGTTAACCAACTGAGTATGACCACAGGGTTAGCAGATAATGTGCCCGATAACCATTGTACTGCAGATAGCTGTTTGCAGTATTTGGCCGACGCAGGAAGCAGATGGGCATATCACAATGCACCCTATACATTGTTAGAAAAAGTCATCAGCAACGCAACAGGAACAGACATCAACACTTATACCCAACTTAAACTAAAAAATAGAACAGGCATTACTGGATTTTGGACAAATATTGGGCCTGACAATGTATTTATAAGTAAAGCTAGAAGTATGGCTAGATTTGGCTTATTGGTTCAAAACAATTGCATTTGGAACACAGACACATTGTTAAAGAATAGCATTTATGTAAACCAAATGACACAATCTTCTCAAAGCATGAACCCAGCTTATGGTTATTTATGGTGGCTAAATGGGAAAAATAAATTGATGGTTCCGGGTTCTCAGGTTCAATACCCTATATCTATAGCACCTGATGCCCCTGCAGATATGTTTGCTGCTATTGGTAGAAATGGACAGCTCATTTGTATTTCAAAAAGTACTGGTTTGGTGGTGGTGAGAATAGGTAACCAAGCAAATGAGGGAGAAGTTCCCTTTTTATTGTGCAATCAAATTTGGATAGAACTGAACAAAGTAATATGTGCCACCAATAGTATAAATGAAATAGCCTTACAGCCAATTAAATTCAATATTTATCCCAACCCGGCAAGTACCCAATTACATATAGATTGTGGAAGTATAAAACCTACAAAGCTGTTTGTTTCAGATTTATCCGGAAAACAAATTATTGAAACATCGAGTAGTTCTGAAATAGATATCTCAGCACTTTCAGATGGTATTTATACCCTACAATTACAAATCAATGGATTTAATTATATGTATAAATGGGTCAAACAATCGCATTAAATAAAATAAAAACTTAGCTTATTTATTTGGAAATTTATTGAATAATCTCATCACAAAAAATGCAAACTATTACTGGTAAAAAGCCTGTTTGTGTATTTGATGATTGATGCCTTATTTGTTTTGTTATTGATACTTCTTTAAGAATAGATGCTATTGAAATTAAATGTCCATTATTTAGACTTTTTTTGCATAAAATAATTGAACAGAATTACTCAATAAATAAATTGAAGGATGGTCAACCAGAGACGCGTTTTGCCTTCGGCAAAACGCGTCTCTGTTTGAGGTGTGGTAATAATTTATATCACCACATTTACAATTTTACCTTTTACAAAAACAACTTTTTTAGGCGATTTACCTTCGAGCCATTTTTGTACAATTTCATCTTGAAGTACAGTTTGCTCTACAAATGAAGCATCGGCATCCAATGCAAATTCAATATTGGTGCGGTGTTTGCCATTTACGGAAATGGGGTAAGAAAAGCTGTCTTCAACTAAAAATTCAGGATTGAACACTGGAAATTGAGCTTGTGCAATGCTTTCGTTCATGCCTATGGCCTGCCATAATTCTTCGGCAATATGAGGTGCATATGGGCTCAAAACCACCAACAAATCTTTCATTACCTGAAGCTGATTGGCCTTGAGTTCGGTTAACTCATTCACACAAATCATAAAAGTACTCACTGAAGTATTGAATGAAAAATTTTCTATATCCTCTCCTACTTTTTTGATGGTTTTGTGCAAAGCCTTTAACACAGGTTTAGGTGCAGGCTCATCTTTGATTTGCAATTGTCCATTGGCATCATAAAACAAACGCCATAATTTTTTCAAGAAACGGTGAACTCCTTCTATGCCTTGGGTACTCCAAGGTTTGCTTTGTTCTAATGGGCCTAAAAACATTTCGTATAACCGGAGCGTGTCGGCTCCATACTGTGCCACAATGGTATCAGGTGTTACTACATTGTATTTAGACTTAGACATTTTTTCAACCTCCTGAAAACAAACAATGGCATCAGAGCCAGCACTTGCAAACACATGAAATTGCCCTTTATACCAATACCCACCTTCGCACAAAAACAAGGCATCCTGGT
The DNA here is from genome assembly GCA_947462865.1 of Bacteroidota bacterium. Classification (GTDB taxonomy): domain Bacteria; phylum Bacteroidota; class Bacteroidia; order UKL13-3; family UKL13-3; genus CAISCU01. Next base: position 9,186 of record CANHRW010000051.1, read on the forward strand.
AATGGTGCGATTGCACAAATTGTTCATAATTCAACTGCCCTTTTTCTACATAGTTCACATCAATATTAGAACCACTCAGCGTTTGAGCTAAATCACCCAAGAGGTTCAAGGCATTTTCGCTCACAAATACATCACTTGGTTTTTGAGACAATGCATATACTTGACCATTGATGGTTAAAAAAGCCTGTTCATTTGTAAAAGTATAACAAGTATGTTTGTTGGGATCAAGCTTTCTCAATTTTTCAGAAGTACCTTGTATCATGCCTTGGTTGATGAGTTTTTTTGCAGGCTCATCTTTTGGAATCAACCCTAAATCAAATAAAAACTTGGTCCAAAATCTTACGTACAACAAATGCCCTGTGGCATGTTCACTTCCACCCAAATACAAATCTATTTGTTTCCAATAAGCCAATGCATCTGGGCTAGCAAACGCCTGTTGGTTCTGTGGATCCATGTACCTTAAAAAATACCAAGAACTGCCCGCCCATCCTGGCATGGTGCTCCACTCATAATTGTATTGCCCTTTGTATTTCCATTCTTTAGCTCTTGCCAAAGGTGGCTCACCTGTTGAAGTAGGTAAATAAGTATCTATTTCGGGTAACAACAAAGGCAATTCAGATTCGTCAAGGGTATAGGCAATGTCATCTTTGTAATAAACAGGAATGGGTTCGCCCCAATACCTTTGACGGCCAAAAATGGCATCACGCAAACGGAAATTGGTTTTGCCTTTGCCTTTGCCCTGCTTTTCTAATTCAGCAATACAAGCCAATATAGCCGCTTTTACATCCAATCCATTTAAGAAATCAGATGCCAATAGTTTTCCATGCTTTTCGTCATAAGAAGCCAATTCCAAATTGTGTTCGGCAGGTACTTCAATCACTTGTTTAATGGGCAAGTTGAATTGTTTAGCAAAAGCAAAATCCCGGCTATCATGAGCAGGAACAGCCATAACAGCACCTGTTCCATAACCAGCCAATACATAATCGCCAATCCAAATAGGAAGCAGTTCATTGGTAAATGGATGTAAGGCATAAGCGCCACTAAATACACCAGTCACTTTCTTTACATCGGCCATTCTTTCGCGTTCGCTTCTTGCTTTTGCATATAGCAAATAAGCCATTACCGCCTCTTTTTGTTCGGGGGTGCAAATTTGTTCAACCAAATCGTGTTCGGGAGCCAATGTTACATAAGAAACGCCAAACAAGGTATCGGGTCGGGTTGTAAATACTTCTATTTGCGCTTCTACTGATTGAATTGGGAAAAAGATACTCGCCCCAGTGCTTTTACCAATCCAATTGCGTTGGGCTTCTTTTAGCGATTCTGTCCAATCTATGTGATCAAGTCCGCTCAATAACCTATCGGCATAAGTGGTAATGCGCAAACTCCATTGCATCATCAATTTGCGCTCAACAGGGTAGCCTC
>CANHRW010000052.1 GCA_947462865.1 Bacteroidota bacterium
CATTCAAAGCAATTTTCACAGCCACTACAAAGACATTTCGGGCGCCAAAGAACTGGCACAAATAGTGTATGTTTCTGATTTGCATGAAATGGATATGCAAACTTGGCTTGCGCAACAATCCTTTACCGATAGGCAAGCACAACGCACCACCAAAGGCATACACAAAGATGATTTTTTGTTTTTGTTAGATGGTTTTGCCATTAAAAAATACGGCTCACAGGGTCAACAAAAATCATTTGTCATTGCCTTGAAGCTGGCCCTGTACGACTACCTACAAGCACAAAAAGGCGTTCAGCCCTTGTTGCTCTTAGATGATATTTTTGAAAAATTAGATGCCAAACGCTTGAGCTTGCTCATTCAACGCATTAGCCAACAAGCATTCGGACAAATTTTTATTACCGACACCCACCAACAACGCGTAGCCGATGCATTTGCCAGCCTGCCACATGTGCAAGTGAAATATTTTGAGATTGCTGCATTTAAACCTACCTTAGACCGATGAGAAATTCCAACGAACAAAGTTTAAAAGAAATTATTGGAACTTTTTTAACTAAAAACCAATTGGGCAACCAACTCAAAGAAGCACAATTGATAGCCGATTGGTCAAAAATTGCGGGTGATATGATTGCCAAATACACCACCAAAATGTATGTCAACAAAGGGGTTTTGTACTTGTACATTCAATCGCCGGCACTCAAACAAGAATTGAATTTTCAAAAAACACAGTTAATAGAACTCACCAACCAACACATGGGTGCTGAGTTTATCAAAGACATTGTGCTGAGGTAACACGCCAAGGCATTTATACTTCACGGGCCAACAAATCTATTTCAGGCTTAGTAAAATCAAACACATTATCACCCGACAACCAAGCTTGTTCTGTTTGGGGGTTCAATACCACCGGCATGCGTTTTTTGCTGTTGTGAATTTCGGCCATCAGGCCCACAGCCTCTGTGGTAACAATGGCATAGGTTTGTAACAAGTTGCCCGTTTGTGGATGCACACAACTGTTGTAAATACCTGCCAATGCAAAAGGAGCATCGTTTGCCATGCCAATTAAAAATTGCTGCTTTTTTTGTCCTTTGGGGTCGAGCCATTGCCATTCGTAAAACCCATCTACCAAAATTAGGCAACGCTGTTGCAGAGCATCTTTAAAAGAAGGTTTTTGGTGTAAGGTTTCTATGCGGGCATTTAAGGTATGTGTTTGTATGCTAAGGTCTTTGGCCCATGAAGGAACCAATCCCCAAACAAAGTGTTGAATGTGTTGCGGATCATGCTTACAAATAACTGGCGTTTGCGGATGGGCAAATCCAACATAGCGGTCTGTGGGTTTGTAAGCAGGCTTGTTGAATTGCGCCTTAAACCTTTTTTCGATGCTTTGTGCATCGGCACTTAATTTAGAATGGAAACACATTAGGCTTTTACATGAATGACATCGTTGATACGCGTAGAATAACGGGGCGATAGTTTTTCTTGCCGCATTTTCCAGGTGCGGTCTTTGTCTTGTGCGCCTAATTTTACTTTCACCACCCCAATGGCATCGTTTACTTGGTCCATAACCTGCATGAGCTTGCGGTGCTTGGGATTGCTGTTTTGAAACAGGTTCAATTGAACTTGGCTACTGGGTTGCAAGTCCATCACAATAACCCCAGCTTTTTTATAGGCATAGCCTTGTTTAAAAATTTTTTCTAAACCAATGCTAGCATACTTGGCTAATTCAATATCTGAATTGCTCGGAAAAGGCAATTGCAACACCATGTTTTTAGCGTACTGCGGTAAGTCGGGGCGATGCGCATTGGTATGTACAAAAACCATTATGGCATTGGCTACTGTTTCTTGTTTGCGCAGTTTCTTGGCGCATGCCGTTGCAAAAGTAACCACCCGCTCTTTTACCAAGTTGATGTCGGTGTACTGCGTGTCGAAACTACGGGCAGTGGTAATGTGCTTTTTGGTTTGGGGCTGCTCCAATTCAAAACAAGGAATGCCTTTGAGTTCTTGCTGCAAACGCAAACCCATAATGCTCAAGTGTTGCTTTACCCACGCTTCGGGCAATGTTGTAAAATCATACGCGTTCTGAATGCCTTGTGCCCTGAGCTTTTTGGCATACCTACGCCCTATTCCCCACACATCTTCTATGGGCAACCATTTGAGTGCTTTTTCTATTTTTTGTGGCGTATCAATGACGTGCACATGCCCTGTTTTTTCAGGAAATTTTTTGGCAATTTTATTGGCCAATTTTGCCAATGATTTGGTAGCCGCTACCCCAATGCTAACAGGAATGCCCGTACCTTGTGTTACCTGCTTGCGTATTTGCAAAGTATAGTTGAGCAGTGCCTCAGCATCTAAACCTTTGATTTGCAAAAAAGCCTCGTCAATAGAATACACTTCCATTTCGTCGGCAAAGGGCGCAAGTGTTTGCATGACCCTATTGCTCATGTCTCCGTACAAGGCATAATTAGAAGAAAACACTTGTATATGCTGTTGCTCAAAAAGGGCCTTGTATTGAAAAGCAGGCGCACCCATTGGCACCCCTAATTTTTTGGCCTCGTTGGAACGCGCAATGACACAGCCATCGTTGTTAGATAAAATAACAACAGGCTTGTTGCGGAGTGACGGTTTAAAAACCCGCTCGCAAGAGGCGTAAAAATTATTGCAATCAACTAAAGCAAACATGTATCAATGTCTTTGAATAGAATAGGTAACCATACCCCATATTTCAAAGTCATTAAATTCGGTAATTTTTGTGGGTTTAAAAGCAGGATTTGCTGGCATGAGCCAAATACCCTCATTGTCAACCCGTAATCTTTTTAACACAAACTCTCCATCTAAAATACAAACTGCAATTTTGCCGTCGGTTGGTTCTAAAGATTTGTCTATGATGAGCAAGTCTTTATTGGCAATGCCCGCGTCCATCATTGAATGGCCATCGGTTACCGCAATAAAGGTGCTCGATGGGTTTTTAATCAGGTATTTGTTGAGGTCTATGCCTGCATCTAAAAAGTCGGAAGCCGGTGATGGAAAACCAGCACTGATGCCCCCCTCAACCAAAGGTAGTTCCAATTCGGTGGCATTGGAAAGCGGATAAATCCGCAGGCCTTTTTGCATTTTTTTGTCCATTGTTGCTGCGCTGTTCTGGGGCTCAATATCGTTAAAATGCAGCGAAATGGAAACAGGTAAAGTGCATGAGCGCCCATTGCTTCAGGTTCAGCAAAACACAACACCATCCTACATTTATTTGCCAAGAGGCATATAGGTAGATGGGCTGCATTGCGCAAATTTGCGAGGCGCTTTGATGGCAATTTGGTAGTCCTTGATAAATACATTGAGCAGTTGCGTAAATTGTTTTTCTCTTGCTGCTGAGGGTTTGTCGGTAGGCTTCCCTAAAAAATTAAACAGAAAATAGTCAATTGTGCCATCTGCACTGAAATAAATTCGGTTGAAACATTTGGTTGGGCGCTCCCATTTAAAATTGTTTGCGCTTAAAAACTTGCCAAAGTCTTGGAGCAATTTCACATAAGCCTCATATAGGTGTTGTTGTTCTATGTCGGTTTTAAACACCGCATCTGCCGAGTCAACATGAATGGCACTTTGGTACATGCTGTCTAAATAGGGCTGCGTAAGCCCAGTTTTTTCTGCCTCCTGAAAAGTAAGGCCCAAGTGTTGCCCAAAACTTTGTAAACTCAGCAGCAGCAAAACAAATAACAAGCGAATGGGTAATTTCATTGGGTTGTGTTTACAATGCAGTCAAGAAGGTTGGGGGGAAGGTTGCAGGGGGGGGGAATGGCAGGTATTATTTTTTTAGCTTCAACATTTCTTTGAGTCGCTTGTTTTCATCTTCTAAAAGTTGAATGTATTTTTCTTTGTACTCGTCACCAGTAAAATGAATGGTATCGGCTTTGGCTCCTATTCCTTGAACCAACTTATTATTTGAGATATTGAAAATTTGAGACACATCAAAATTCAAAAGCTTTTCAATGTCAACTTGCAAAACTCTTGCAATATCAACAATTCTTGAAATGGTTAAATCTACTTCTCCCCTTTCAATTTTACTGTAACCACTAAGGCTCAATCCAATTTTAGATGCGACAAACTCACGAGTTAGGTTTTTCATCTCTCTAAATTTTTTGATGTTTTGATATAGCTTTTCCATACCACGAAAGTAATAAAAAAGTCATAATTGTAGCATATTGGTCTAAAAAAGGATAAATATTGGGGTAATTTTGTTCTTGCTTATGTACAATTAATAAAACTATTAAATTAAATCTTATGAAAAAACTCGCATTAGTAGCTGCAATTGCTTTATCTGCTTTAGCAACTCAATCATTCAAAAATGAAAACAAAGCAGTTGATGCTAAAGCCGTAAATGATGACTGTCAGTATGGTCAATGTTCCTACATTAAAAGAAACAATGAACAATGTAAGAATTGTGCACAGAAAGATAGTTACTATTGTTACACACATCGTCAATAAAAAAGAGGGTTTTAACCCTCTTTTTTATTGTATATTATTTCATGCTATTTTCTACCCAAAAGAATTCAGAGCATCAATTTCAATTAAAATTTCTTTTAAGTATTTTTAATTTAAAAAAGTGTAAGCATTACGCTCATTTGTAAAACGAGGGTAAAAACAGCGAAAAATTACTCGCGTTCAATACCTGCACCACAAACGCAATTGTATGAAGGGAGAAGAATTGTTTATTCGCCCAAATAAATAAAAGTATTTACGCTCAAACTTTGTGGAGTGACATCAAAATTTTGTTGGGTTACACCTCCATTTAAAGGAACTTGTACTACGCCATAACCCGTGTAACGGTCGGCGGTATTGGTCCAGTTACTTTGAGCTTCTTTCATAGCAAGCACACTAGCCGAAACCATCTGAACATTGCCATCAGAAGCACCAATTCTACCGTTTAAAGTTACATTGGGCAATTGGTTCTGCGCAATGGTTTTGGTATTGCTGCTGCTCACACTGCCCAAAGTAGTTCCGTTTTGTACCAAAAAAGCATTGCTGGCATTTGGAATATTGCTACCCAAACCCAATGCCGTTGCTCGGCTTTGTTGCTGGGTATTGAGGGTATTTTTGGCCCTTCCATCTAACTTGATCCAACCATTGTGGTCGGAGGTTTGAATGCCCGTTTTGATGTCGCCATAATTGAATTTTACATTGGCATTCATAGAATTCCAAGTGCTGCCATTGAAGTAATAATAACCTGTTTCTATGACATTGGCGGTTGATACGCCTGTACTGCCACTCAAATCAGTGACATAAATAATGGCTCCTGTTTGTGAGCTGGTATAAGCTGTTTTGGCAATGAGTTCTGCCCTCGACATGCGAGGAGCAATAACCCCATCGGCTGTGGTGCTTTCGGCCGGGCGGCCTTTTACTTCTAATGTAGCCTTGGGGTCGTTGGTTGAAATGCCTATTTGCGCATACGACACAGACACACCCATTGATAAAATTGCTAGTACTATTTTTCTCATTACTACCTATACAGTTTCAGTGCATAAAAATAGTGAATTAGAGGGGGAATGCAATTGGGAGTGGAGAATTAGATTAGCGAGTGGTGTATAAACTCGTTTTATACTGAACTGATAACAGCATATTGAGATAAATTGAAATTATTTTATCTCCCAACCTAATTTTTTTAAGAATGTTTTACACTTAAAACAAAACTCCTTTTCATCATTTAGATTGTCTTTCCCTTTTGCATCTCTCATCAGGCAGGTTTTTATTTGACAATGTTTCAAACCCTGAGTATGTCCCAACTCATGAATTGCTACCTTAAATAATTTTTCAAGTTTATTCTTCCCTTTCAATCTGTAGGAAGAAGCTATACAAGACTTTCCAGGGCAATAACCAAGTCCAAAAACACCCCAATCTTTGTTTGTACCTTTGGTTGTACTCATGTCTTTTTGGGTTAAACCTATTGTTAGGAAACCATCTGTGGTTTTGCTGCTAAGGTAACGGATCAATGAATCGGCCCTGTATCTTGTTTGGGTTTGATTCAGGGTATGCATAGGAAAAAGTATTGGTTTTCTAATGACTACAACACCTGCATACATTGCCTTTAATTCATTGGCAATACATTTAGTGAATGAAATTGGAAAGTCTTCAAAAGGCTGAATGACTATCTTAATTTTTTTACTTTGTAATTGACTCGTTTGGCTTATTGACTTTGATTCATGATGGTTCTCAGAATTGTTATCCTGACAACAAATGAATATTGTCAATAACATAAAAACTTTTACAGTAGCTATCGTTCTCATTTTGCAATTATTTTTGAGTTTGGCAAACTAACTATTAATTGCACTTATATGCGTGTTTCGGAATAACTATAGTTAATACAAGCACAATTCCTATTGCTATCGGGATGATTTAACCACTACACCGCCAATTTATTGCAGGTGCTGTTGTTAGCGCCTACCTGATCTGCGTGCAGGTTTACCTTTTGTGTTCCTGTTAAAATTGGACGAATGACCCTGTACGGTTTTTTTTGAACCCGATTTTTTGGGTAGCTCTGGTTTGCCTTTTTGAGTGGGCTTTTGTGGCTTTGTTTTTCTTTCATCTACACCGGATGATTCTTCCAGCAAACTGTAAATGATCTCCATTTCCCTTTTGGTTAAATCTCTCCAATCTCCAACCGGTAAGCCTTTCAAATCAATATTCATAATGCGAACCCGTTCCAGTTTAATAACTTCATATCCAAAATGTTCACACATTCTGCGAATCTGACGGTTGAGCCCTTGTATCAAAATAATCCTAAACGTATTTGCTGATTCTTGAACAACCTTACATTTTTTGGTAGTAACACCAAGTATGGGAACGCCATTTGCCATGCCGGTAATCACATTTTGGGTTAAAGGCTTGTTCACTGTTACAACATATTCCTTTTCGTGATTGTTTCCGGCCCGTAAAATCTTGTTTACCATGTCGCCATTGTTGGTTAAAAAGATGAGTCCCTCTGAATCTTTATCCAAACGGCCAATAGGAAATATACGTTGGCTGTGGTTTACATATTGTACAATGTTATTGCGCACATTTTCTTCGGTTGTTGATGTTACACCAACAGGTTTATTCAATGCAATAAAAATAATATCATCGCCTTGTAATGGTTGCAATTTGTTGCCATTTACTCGAACGCTGTCACCTACATTCACATGATCTCCTATATTGGCTCTGCGTTCGTTGATGAATACAACGCCTCTTTCAATAAAACGGTCGGCTTCTCGCCTGGAGCAAAGACCGCTTTCGCTAATAAATTTATTGATGCGCATGGAACTTTGTTTCATGTAGCTATGGTGATTTTTTATAATGCCTTATAACGGTTTGGGCACTTGGCGCAGAAAGGGAATGCTTAGCACTTTTTCCCCTCAGCACTTTACTCCAAAAATAAACTTTTTTGCCTTTTCTTTTCCCTTTTATTCTAAAGCGTTTATTGCCGCAGAACCCCTGTTAGCGGTTCGTATTTTCTTATTTGTAAACAAGAAGGACTTGGTAACTTAATGTCTTTCCCTATCTTGGTTGATAGTCCTGTTTTCTTGTCCCGTTTAAAAACAACGATATTATTCGTAACCTGATTTGCTACTAGAAGATAATTTCCTGTCGGGTCAATTGTGAAATTTCTTGGATGGTCGCCAAAAGTTGATTGATGTCCGACTAGAGTGAGTTTACCTTGAACCCACCAATTTATCTTTTTTATAAACCAATCCTTGTTTCATCACTAATTCATCTATTGATTTTCGATTGAGAAGATATCTGAATGCATAATTGTTTCAGTCAGTTTATCATCGGGTTTTTGTTGAAATTGTATGGCGTTATTGTTTGGGACAAATTTCCAACCCTCAATTTTATTTTCTTTTTTATTTATCATTTCCTGTATGATAATGCCATATTTAACTACTTTATTGAACAATGTAATTTTTACACCTTTATTAAGATAATTCCAAAATATCTCATAAGGGTCAATTTGTTGTTTGTTTGGGCTTAGTTGAAAGCCAAATAAATGAAGTACCTGTTCAACTTTGTCTAATTGCAGACTTTTCTTACCCTGTTCTAACTCACGAATAAAGCGAATGCCAACACCCGCTTTTTTTGCAAGCCCTTCTTGGGTAATGCCAAGTTTTTTCCTTTGAAATCGGATAAATGACGACAGATTGTTCATTTAATTATACCTTTACGGGTATAAATATAGTAAAAAACTAAATAAACAAACCGTTCGGGTATAAAATATGTATAAAGTGCGAATTTCGTCCCTTTCGGGTATAATTATTGGGTTTTTTTTGGGTTGATATTGAAGGATTGCTGGTAACGTTCCGCACACACCTGAAGAGCCAAATGAGGTGAACGGAAAGCTTTAGATTAGACGAATATAACAAGAAAAACGGATGCCTCAAACTCCCGAAATGCTTGGCTTTGCTGGTGTGTGCTGTTAGGCACTGGCATTTATGATTTGGTCAGAATAGAGTTTGAAATCTAATTCCAAAGTTCAAAGCTCCAAGATAAATTGGTTTTTTACGAGTAGTCCCTATAATTAGATGCGGATTACTCTTTGAAGCTAAATAATAAAACCCGTGTTAGGCAATGGCATTCTCATCCTGTCAAAATTAAAAATTATATCCAAATCTTAATGAACCTAACATAAAGGGCGTTTCACCTACTTCTTTGCTTAAGGTTTCATCTTCGTAAATAGGCCATGGGTTTGATTTATAAATAACCCCTGCAACGCCAAACTGAGGCAGGATATACAATTTCTTTTTTGCAAACTCAAATTTGTATCCAATATATCCTGTAACTAACCAATCAAAGCTTCTGTAATTTTTTCCAGTGGTTACATGATTTTGCAATACTCCCATGCCGGTAGTTTGACTATATTCAAGATGAAGTCCTTTCCAAAAATATTGCCTATATCCACTGGCGATGCTATAATCGGCAAAGCCCTCCCCTTCTGTGGCACGATCTTCTGGGAAATCAATGTTAAAACCTACATACATATCACCTCTTAAATTACCCTTTTCCCAGAGTTTAATAGTGAAATGTGTTCGAGTTGTTTGCACCAGAAATGGCCAGAGAATATCTGTTTCAATTCCGAACTTGCTTTCTTTTTGCTCTGTTTGTGCAATAACGGAGTTAGTAATTAAACTAACTATTCCGAGAATGAGAAGTGATTTTTTCATTATCCTGATTATTTTGATAATTATTAATAGGACAAAGGTAAAAAGTCATAATAGTAATAGTCGTTGACCAAAGTCAATAAATGATTTCAGGGCCAAATTTATTTACGTGTTCTAATTCGACTTAATGTTTCTGGTTTAACACCAAGATAGGAAGCAATCATATACTGTGGTACTTCTTTTAGCAACCTTGAATTTCTTTCAATCAACGCTTTATATCTTTCTTCTGGGGTTTGAAACATAAATGAGTCAAGCCGACTGGCTACCATTAGATATAAATTTTCAGCAATCAGTCTGCCAAGGCGTTCTATATTTTTATGTTTATCGTATAAAGAATGAGTTCTTGCAAATTGATTTTATAAATAACTGCATCTTGCATGGCTTCAATAAAGTGGTCTGAAGGCTTACCACTTAGAAAACTTCTGTAATTTGATACAAAATCACCTTTAAAATTAAAGGCAGTGATTTTTTCTTCACCGTTCTTGTCGTAATAAAATCTAAAGCTCCCTTCATGGATAAATGCGATAAAATTGCAATGCTCGCCTTGTCTGAGTATTTGCTCCTTATTCGAAATATTCACCTTTGTTAAACAACTTTCAAAGTCTTTCCATTCTGAGTCGTTCAGTTTGAGGAATTTATTAAAATATATTCTTAAAGTTTCCAATTTACTTTGTCTTTTATATGCTTGTGCCTAACGATTGGCAGCTACAAGAAGTTGGCGATTTCGGAGACGAAAACTGTCTGCCACCACAAAACTTGATACGAAGCACAAAGCTTCATTTAAACACTGAACCGCCAATTTCTTGTAGGTGCTGTTAGCGGTTCGTTGTTTATTTCCCATCAATAATTAATTTTTTAATTCCTGCTTTATTTCCGTTATTAATTTTTAGAAAGTAAAGTCCATTCTGTAGTCCTGATATGTCAATTATGCTCTTATCTTTTGAAAGAATAATAGTAGATAAATTTTGTCCAACCGAATTAAATATTGTAACAGAAATATTACTTAAATTATTCCATTTCAAATTTAATTCGTCCTTGGCTGGGTTTGGAAAAAGTGAAATTTCATTTTCAAAAATTGGGTCGTTAATTCCTAAAGGATTTGATACTTCTCTTACCGGACGACCAGACCAAGGGCAAAACTGACCAACAGTTCCGACCCAATAAGCTGTATCAGCGTCAACATCTGTGTAAGGACAACCATCGCAAACTTCCATTGCAAATTCCACAAGACTCCATTGATTAGGAATAAAATGCCATAAAAACCAATGATTTGCATTGTGATTGTGTCCTCCATTGCCATAATCAATTGGTCCGTTAATAAAGTTTCTCTGGTTTAATGGTCTAGCCAAGTTAGCAAGAACTGAGTCTATTATTATCTGATTAGAGGTAGAAGCTATAAATGTGGTGTCCTGCCAGTTTCC
>CANHRW010000053.1 GCA_947462865.1 Bacteroidota bacterium
AGCAGGTAAATGGCAGGTAATTCATTTGGAGATATTTTTAGAATAACCAGTTTTGGTGAAAGTCATGGCAAGGCCATTGGCGTAGTTATTGATGGCTGTCCTGCTGGTCTAGAAATAGATTTAAAGCATATCCAAAACGAACTTGATCAGAGAAAACCAGGTAATTATACAGGAGCCAGCGCAAGAAATGAAGACCAATCGTTTGAAATTTTAAGTGGAATATTTGAAGGCAAAACCATTGGTACACCTATATGTATGGTAGTGTTTAACAAAGACCATCAAACTGCTGATTACGATCATTTGAAAGCGGTTTTTAGGCCATCACATGCAGATTATACTTATTTTGTAAAGTATGGAATCAGAGACCATAGAGGAGGGGGAAGACAATCTGCAAGAGAAACAGTTGCAAGGGTTTTAGCGGGTGCTGTTGCAAAACAAATTTTGGCTAGTTACCAAGTAAAAATAAAAGCATTGGTAACCCAAATTGGCGATGTAAAATTTGACCAGCCAATTACAGAAACACATTTGCAATTTTCAGCTCTAAATGATTTAAAAACAGCCGATCAAAACAGCCAACAAAAAATGCAAGCTGCCATAGATAATGCCTTGCAAATTGGAGATTCATTGGGTGGTGTGATTACTTGTATTTGCAATGGGGTTCCTCCTGGTATTGGCGAACCTGTTTTTGATAAATTACATGCTGTTTTGGGTAAATCCATGCTCAGCATAAATGCGGTAAAAGGATTTGAAATTGGAAGTGGTTTTGAAGGTGCAGGTATGAAGGGTTCTATGCACAACGATTTGTTTGATTATAGAGATGGTCAAATGACAACCCAAACGAATAATAGTGGTGGGGTACAAGGGGGCATTTCAAATGGAGCGGCTATTGAAATGAAAATAGCATTTAAGCCGGTATCTAGTATTGCAATCCCCCAACAAACAATCAATACCCAAAACCAAACGGTAGACCTAACTATTAAAGGCAGGCATGATGCCTGCGTTTTGCCTAGAGCTGTTGTGATTGTTGAAGCAATGGCTGCTTTAACGGTATTAGACTTTATATTTAAAAATAAAAACAGCCGGTTGCAACCTTTGGACAGCAATAGTTGATTTATAAAATAGAATAAAATGAAGATGATTAAAAACATAGGATTACTTTTAATGCTTGGAAGCATTCAATTGCTGCATGCTCAAAATAGGGTTCCCTGTCAAACAGATGAAATGCTCAAAGAAATGCAAGCACTTGATCCTTCTTTGAAACAATTTCAAATAGATGCTGACAACAAGCTCAGAACACTGCAGTATTCAGCAGAAAAGGCTACTTCTGTAAAATACATTCCAGTGGTGTTTCATGTTTTGCATAAATGGGGCGCCGAAAATATATCACAAGCTCAGGTTTTAGATGCTGTTAGAGCCTTGAATGAAGATTTTAGAAAATTAGCTGGAACCAATGGCGCCAAATCAACAGATCCATTGGCAGTAGATATGCAATATGAATTTAGATTGGCTCAGTTTGATCCTTCTGGGAAACCAACAAATGGTGTGAATAGGGTTTATAGCACACTCACTGACAATGCAAGAGATAATGCGAAGTCTTTGTCATATTGGGATGCTAAAAAGTATTACAATGTTTGGGTAGTGAATTCCATTCAAAATTCTATGGGTTCAACAGGTGGAATAGTTTTGGGATATGCACAATTTCCTTTCATGTTATCTAGTAGACCTAAAACTGATGGGGTGATGCTTTTGGCCAACCAGGTAGGTACTATTGAAGTTGGTGCTACTGACAATCAAATGGGTAGAACATTTACCCATGAAACAGGACATTGGATTGGGTTGTACCACACTTTTCAAGATGGATGTGCGGGTTTAACGCCAAATACATGTGATATAGAAGGAGACAGAGTGTGCGACACTCCTCCAACATCTGATGCAAGTTATGGTTGTCAAACAAACCGTGAATCTTGCAATACTGGAACTTTGGCAATGATTAAAAATTACATGGATTATTCTGATGGTAACTGCATGGATATGTTTACAGTAGGTCAGAAATCAAGGTCAGATGCTTCCATGAATTCATTTAGATCTCTTATTTACAGTACCGCTAATATAAAGGCAAGTGGCTTAAATGCTGATGGAACCTATGTGCCTCTCTCTTCATCTTCATTAAAAGCACCTTACAAATGTGGTTTTAACATGGGCGATTTTTCAAGAGATGGTTGGAGATTTGAAAATTATACGAGTCCAGGAGACAGTGGTTGGAAAGAATCAACTAAAGCTGCATATGAAGGATCTGGTGCTATGTGTGCAAGAAATGTTTTACATGTAAGATTGAATAATAGAAACGCATTTGTTTCACCAAGTATAGATTTGACTAATTTGTCTAATCCAAGGTTGAGTTTTTTGTTGGCTTATGCAAAAAGAATTGGTGCCAGTAACGACAGGATAAAAGTATTCATATCAAATAATTTTGGTAGAACTGAAGAATTGCTCACAACTTTAACACCTGCAGATATGGCAACTGGACTTACTTCTAGTACAGAATTTGTTCCAAGTGTAGATGAGTGGAAATCATTTAAAATTGATTTAAGTGCATACAAAGAGTATAACAATTGTCAAATTAGGTTTGAACTCACTTCTTTAAGAGGTAATAATATTTACATAGACAATTTTGATTTGGGCGATGCTACCGGAGTTGGCAAGAGTTTTGAAAATCAATTTGATTTCAATTTGTTTCCTAATCCTGTAAACGACAACTTGTCCATTTCATTTAAACAGCCTGTTATAGCTCATTTTGAATTAAGTATTTATTCAATAGATGGTGCTTTAATCTTAACAAAAGCGTATCCATTCGCTTCTGAATCTGAACAAATAGATTTCAATATTGAAGCTTTACATTCAGGTGTTTATCTTTTTGAAATTAAATCAGACAAGGGCAATCTGATCAAAAGATTTATTAAAAACTAAAAGAAAGGGGTTCAAATCTGAATCCCTTTTTTGTTTCATAAAATGCTTAATAGTACCTAAAGTCAATCTCATTCATTGTTACATTTAGGTTTTTATTCATAGATTGCAGAAATGTTTTGAAATCTATGAACTTGTGATTGATTTGCATGTTAGAGTAGATGAACATATTAATTGAAGACAAATGACCAAAAACCTAGTAATTGTAGAATCACCGGCCAAAGCCAAAACCATAGAAAAATTCTTAGGCAAAGACTTTACTGTTAAATCGTGTTTTGGACATATCAGGGATTTGGCTAAAGGAGACTCCGCAATAGATATTGCCAATAATTTTATGCCTTCTTATGAGGTTAGCGACGATAAAAAAGCAATTGTTGCTGAACTGAAAAAACTTTCAAAAGAAGCAGATATGGTATGGTTAGCCTCCGACGAGGACCGAGAAGGAGAAGCCATCAGTTGGCATTTGAGTGAAGTCTTAAAATTAGATGAACACAAAACCAAAAGAATTGTCTTTCATGAAATTACTAAACCAGCTATTTTAAAAGCCATTGATAACCCAAGAACAATAGATCAAAATTTAGTAGATGCACAACAAGCAAGACGTGTGTTAGACCGTTTAGTAGGTTTTGAACTTTCACCAGTATTATGGAAAAAAGTAAAGGCCAATTTGTCTGCAGGTAGGGTTCAATCAGTTGCTGTAAAGTTAATTGTTGATAGAGAAAGAGAAATCAACCAGTTTCAATACCAATCTGCATTTAGAATTTTAGCGAGTTTTAATGTGGGTGGAAAGGTGATGGAAGCAGAATTGGGTAAAAGATTTGAAACAGAAGCAGAAGCATATCAGTTTCTAGAGAAATGTAAATCGGCTCAATTTACCATTAAAAATTTAGAAGTAAAGCCTACTGAAAAATCGCCTGCAGCCCCTTTTACAACATCAACTTTACAACAAGAAGCCAGTAGAAAACTTGGTTATGGTGTAAGTACGACTATGAGTATTGCACAAAAACTTTATGAACACGGGCATATTACCTATATGAGAACAGACAGTGTGAATTTGTCTGAGTTAGCTATTGGCGCCGCAAAAAATCATATTGTCAATAATTTTGGTGAAGCCTACAGTAG
Organism: Bacteroidota bacterium; assembly: GCA_947462865.1. Taxonomy (GTDB): domain Bacteria; phylum Bacteroidota; class Bacteroidia; order UKL13-3; family UKL13-3; genus CAISCU01. The sequence continues at coordinate 4,087 of CANHRW010000053.1, forward strand.
ACCTATGCGCTATGCTACTAAAAATGAAAGTGCGCAGGAGGCACACGAAGCCATTCGTCCAACTTATTTTGAAAATCAAGAAATAGATGGTACCAATCAAGAAAAACGCCTTTACGATCTCATTTATAAAAGAGCCATTGCCTCTCAGATGTCTAAAGCCAAGATTGAAAAAACCATCGCACAGATTGAAATTTCAGGATTACCTGAAGTATTAATTGCAACAGGTGAAGTACTAAAATTTGATGGATTTCTTAAAGTTTACCTTGAAAGCACAGATGATGAGTCTGATGATGAAAATAGCAAGATGCTACCTCCATTACATATTGGTGAACAACTGAATTTTATGCAAATGGAAGCTGTACAAAGGTATACCAGACCATCTGCCAGATATACTGAAGCAAGTTTGGTTAAAAAAATGGAAGAATTGGGAATTGGAAGACCTTCAACCTATGCGCCAACTATTTCAACCATTCAGAAAAGAGGCTATGTCTTGAAAGAAGACAGAGAAGGCAAAGACAGGCAATTTATACAAATGATATTGGCAAATTCTGAAATTAGTAAGGAAACCAAAACAGAGAAATTTGGCAGCGAAAAATCAAAATTATTTCCAAGTGATATTGGCATGCTTGTAACGGATTTTTTAAGTAAACATTTTGATCAGATTATGGATTTTGGTTTTACAGCCAGTGTAGAAAGTGAATTTGATAAAATTGCTCAAGGTCAATTGAAATGGAATAAAATGATTGAGAAATTTTATGGGCCATTTCATACAGGTGTAACCAAAACTAGTGAAACCGCAGAAAGGCAAAATGCAGAGAGGTCTTTGGGAATTGATCCTGAATCTGGGCTGCCGGTTTTTGTAAGGGTAGGGAGGTTTGGCCCATTTGCGCAAATTGGAGAAGCCAAAGAAGATGCCAAAGACAAACCCAAATACGCAAGCCTTCGAACCGGACAGTTAATCGAGACAATTACATTAGTAGAGGCTTTAGATTTGTTTAAATTACCACGCGTATTAGGCGTTTTTGAAGACAAAGATGTAAAAGCTGCCATTGGAAGATTTGGTCCATATTTAATGCACAACAGTAAATTTATTTCAATTCCAAAAACGGATGATGTGTTTGAAATTGGTATTGAAAGAGCAATAGAATTAATAGAAAACAAGCGAGTTACTGATGCCAATAAATTAATTAAATCGTTTCCGGAAGATGAAACTGTTAAGATTTTAAATGGTAGATGGGGTCCTTATATTGGCAGAGGAAAAGACAATTTTAAAATTCCTAAAACAGAAAACATAGAAGCTTTGACTTTTGAAAAAGTAATGGCCATCATAGAAAAAGATGCTAAAGGTGCCAAACCAGTTTCGCCAAAAAATGATGCGATTAAAGCAACTGCAACCAAGAAAATAGCTGCCAAAAAATCAACTACCAAAAAGGCAGCGCCTAAAAAATCAGCAAAAAAGTAAACATGCTTTCGGATTCTGAATTAAGGTCTTTGGTTGTATTGTTAGATGATGACGATCCTGAGGTTGCGAGTTTAATTGAACAGAAAATACTTTCAATCGGTTTAGAAATGATTCCGGTTCTAGAAAATGAATGGACCTTGATCAACGACATGCAACACCAGCAGAAAGTTGAAAACATCATTCATCAAATTCATTTTCAATCGCTGAAAATAGCTCTGAAAGATTGGGTTGACGGCGAAAAACAAGATTTATTAGAAGGCTGTTTTTTAATTTCAAAATACAAGTTTCCCTCATTAAATATAGATGAGGTTAAGCAAGCCATTGAGAAATTAAAAATGGATGTTTGGTTAGAAATGCATTATGACCTGAGCCCATATGAAAAAGTAAAAATACTCAATTATGTTTTTTATCAGGTTCACGGTTTTAAAGGAAATACCTCTTCTTATCATGATCCTAAAAACTCTTTTATTAACCAGGTTTTAGAAAGTAAACAAGGTAGTCCTATTTTATTGGCTGTTATTTATATGTTGATTGGTCAAAAATTAAATTTGCCAATTTTTGGTGTAAATCTACCCCAGCACTTTGTATTGGCTTACATGGATAGTGTTGTATCAGGCAATTTAGATGCTTTGTACAACCATCCAGGAGTTAACGAGTCATATAAGAATGGCGATGTATTGTTTTACATCAATGCGTTTAATTTAGGTGCTATTTTTTCAAAGGCAAATCTAGACCAGTTTCTCAAGCAAATTAGCATAGAACCCAATCCAGCTTTTTTTAGACCTTGCTCAAATTTAGAAATTCTAAAGCGCATACTTAGAAATTTAAGTGCATCTTTCGAAAAGTTGAACAGACCTGAAGCTAAAAGTGAAATTCAAGAATTATTGTTTTTACTAGGAGAGCCACCTCTCAATAGCTTTACAGATTTGTCAGCGGAGTTTGGTGACGAGTAATTACAATTGAATTTCTTCTTGGTCTTGGTTTAAAAACCTGGATTGTACCAAGTGCATGGAAGCGCTCGCATTGATTTTAATCCACTGTTTGTATTTGAAAAACCATTTCATGCGAGGAGAATACATTCCTTTAGTTAAAAATGCGGCAATAAATGGATGTACTTCAAGTGTAACCCCCTTCAGGTGAAGATTGTTTACTAAATAAGATAGTTTGTTCTCAATTTCATCGGCTATGTTTACACTTGATTGAATTTCACCAGTTCCTGCGCAAGAAGGACATTTTTCCATCACTTCTACAGCCATCTCAGGCCTTACACGTTGTCTGGTTATTTGAATTAAACCAAACGGACTCATTGGCAAAATTTTGTGTTTTGCACGGTCCGATTTCATGGCCAATTTCAATTTTTCATAGACTTCCTTTCTATTGGAAGCATTTTTAAGGTCTATTAAATCAATTACAATAATGCCGCCCATGTCTCTTAAACGGAGCTGTCTGGCAATCTCCTCAACAGCTTCCATGTTTACTTTAAGCGCATTTTCTTCTTGGTTTTCACCTTTATTGGCAATGTTTCCTGAATTGACATCGATGACGTGCAAGGCTTCGGTATGTTCTATAATTAAATAGGAGCCTCCCATGAAATTTACCTCTTTACCAAAGCTGGTTTTGATTTGTTTATCAATACCAAAATGCTCATACATGGGTGTTTTACCAGTGTACAATTTGACAATAGAGGCCAATTCTGGCGATTTGTCGTTCAGGTAGTTTTTGATTTTTGCATGCAAGAATTTATCATTCAAATGAATGCCAATAAACTCATCATTAACTAGATCTCTAACAATGGTTAAAGTACGGTCGTTTTCACCTAAAACTTTTTGAGGTGGATGTGCTTCGATTAATTGTGAACAAAGGCCATTCCATTTAGAGAGTAAATCTTTTAAATCATTTTGTAAATCTTCAGCGCTAATTCCTTCAGCGTTAGTACGTATAATGATTCCAAAATTTTCTGGTTTGATTCCAGCAACTGCATCTTTTAAACGTTTTCTTTCTTCATTTTTAGCAATTTTCTTGGAAATACTTATGCTTTTATCAAAAGGAATTAACACTAAAAAGCGTCCAGCTAAAGAGATTTCTGCGCTTAATCTTGGCCCTTTATTTGAAATAGGCTCTTTACTAACTTGAACCAGAACTTGCTGGTTGCGTTTTAATAATTGGGTAATTTTACCTGATTTTTGTATATCACTTTCAAGGTGTTCTTTGGTAATCAAATAATTTGATGGTTTGTCATTTCTGAGCATCTTCACAAATTTTACCAATGACAATACTTGAGGGCCTAAATCTAAATAATGTAGAAATGCATCTTTTTCATGCCCTACATCAATGAAGGCAGCGTTTAATCCAGGCATGATTTTACCAACTGTACCAAAAAAAACATCGCCTACTTGGTATTGCGTATTTTCGGTTTCGTGGTGAAGTTCAATTAACTTCTTGTTTTTTAATAGGGCAATATCTATTCCTCCCGAAGGGCTTGAATTGATGATTAATTCGTAATTCAAATCGTAATAAAATTGTGCTGTTGCCAGCGTGAATACTGTGGGAGGGAGATAGGTAAAATAACTGAAGAGAGGAGGAAGTATTGGCTGTACCAATTGTTAAGCAATTGGTACAGCAATTGAATTACTTCTTCTTGTGCCTATTTTTTCTTAGGCGTTTTTTTCTTTTGTGGGTTGCGATTTTATGACGCTTCCTTTTCTTTCCGCTTGGCATAATTATTTAGAATTTTTAAGGTTAGTAATTGTTTTATCTATGTTTTTCTTAGCCTCAGGATCCTGGACTAATTTTTTAAAATTTTCGAATGCGAGGATCGCTTTGTTTTTGTTCTCGAGCGAAAGATAACATTGTCCGAGGAAATAATAAAAATCTGGGTTCATCGGTTCAATTCGGGTAAGCGTTTCAAATCTTATTAAGGCCTTATCCATTTGTCCACTTCGCATAGACAACATACCTAATGTGTAATTGGCCTGAACATTGTTTGAATCTCTTTTTACAATGTCTTTGAGTAATTGAACGCCTTTCATTACATCCAAATCGTTTTGAACATAACAAATAGCCAAGCTGTTTTTGGCGTCAATGTTATTTTCGTTAATTGCTATGGTTTTTTCAAATGAGGCAATCGCTTTTTGAGTTGCGAACAATTGCATGGCAGTATCTTCTGTTAACGCAGAAAACTCGTAATACTTATTCCCAGAAGTGTTCCAAGAATTTTCATCATTTACCTTTTGTGCAATTTTCTCTAAGTAATTTGCTGTTACTAGTTTAAATCCTAGTGAGTCCCAAGTATGAGCCAATTGAGCTGTTGCAAAAAGAATATTTTTTTCATCTTTTATTGCTTCAGTTTGATTTTCAATAAGTTCTTTGGCTTGAGGAGATAGAGAATCATTCAAGTTACTGAGGTACAAGTTGAAATCGAAAGGCTCTTTTGCAGGAAGATTGCTTTCACTTAAAGGTTGCAGTTCAGCCTCGGGCGTTTTGTAATTAAGGTAAAACAAAATCCCTAGCATGCTTAGCAATACCAGTATAATGATGATTTGTGCTCGGTTAAAATGCATTAAGCGTCTTTAAGTGCTTGTTTGGCCTCTGCTTCTCTTTTAGCTGCATTCATTTTAACTGCCTCGCTCTTTTTAATTTTTTCTACAAATGTTTTTGCAGGTTTGAACGAAGGAATAAAATGTTCATCAATAACCATGGCTGTGTTTTGAGAAATGTTTCTCGCAATCTTTTTTGCGCGTCTTTTAATAATGAATGAACCAAATCCGCGGAAATAAACATTTCTTCCCTCAGTCATGTTGTTTCTTACTACTCTGAAAAAAGATTCAACCACTTCTTGTACTTGATTTTTTTCAACTCCTGTTTTTACTGAAATTTCCTGGATAATTTCTGCTTTAGTCATTGTTAATTGATATTTAGTTGTTTAAGTATAATTTAAATAAATTGTAAGGGGTTGCAAATGTATGAATTAGATAATAAAAATCTGATTTTTTTTGAATTTTATTCAATTTAATCAAAATTACCCCTTCATGTCACTGAATTCACTACATAATTGGTACCATCAAAATAAAAGAGATTTGCCATGGCGTCATACCCAAGAACCTTATTTTATATGGCTTTCAGAAATTATATTGCAGCAAACCAGAGTTGAGCAAGGTTTAAATTATTACCTTAAATTCACAGCTCAGTTTCCAACAATTTTTCATTTGGCAGGGGCTAGTCAGGAGCAAGTATTGAAACTTTGGCAGGGTTTGGGCTACTACAGTAGAGCTAGAAATATGCATGAAACTGCTAAGTTAATTGTTTCCACTCTCAATGGTGTTTTTCCAAATAACTCAATAGGCTTGCAGAAATTAAAAGGAATTGGCCCATATACTGCTGCTGCCATTGCTAGTTTTTCATACAATGAACCCGTAGCAGTTTTAGATGGCAATGTTTTTAGAGTATTATCAAGGTTGTTTGAGGTATCTGTACCCATTAATGTAACTGAAGGTAAACAGGTTTTTACCAAAATTGCATCGGATTTTTTAGACGAAGGTCAACCGGCTATTCACAATCAGGCAATGATGGAGTTGGGTGCGATGGTTTGTAAACCTAAAAATCCATTGTGTGGGGAGTGTCCACTAAGACCTATATGTCAGTCTTACAAAAGTGGTAATGTCAAAAATTACCCGGTTAAGATTAAAAAGTTAAATGTAAAAAATAGGTGTTTTCATTACTTAGCCATTCAATTTCAGGAACAAATTCAAATTAAACAACGTCAAAAAGGCGATATCTGGGAAGGCTTATATGATTTGCCCATGATTGAGGGTTCAACTGTTTTGGATGAATTGACATTGTTAGAAAAACTGAGAGAATTGTATCCAGAATTGGATGGTATTCAATTGTCTATTCAAAGGAAATTGGATTTGAAGCATTTATTGACTCATCAAAAAATATATGCCAGTTTTTATAAGATAATACCAATTAAAGCCCTTCCTTGTATTCAAGAATCATATTGGGTTCCTTTAAGTAGTTTAAAAAAATTTCCTGCAT
>CANHRW010000054.1 GCA_947462865.1 Bacteroidota bacterium
CAAAAAGCCCATTTCCTGTCTATGACCACAATCTTATGATGCAACCTTCTTCCTAAACCAAATGGAAATTGAACAGGCGAAAACCATTTTATTTCCATTTTGAGGTCATGACACGTTTCAAGAATGTGTTTTGGAAAACGCTTACTACCAAAATCATCTAATAATAAATATACTTTTACACCTTTTTGGGCAGCTTGTTGGAGTGCTGTAAGCACTTTTACACCAATAGTATCTAATTTAAAAATATAAAATTGTGCATGGATCTCTTGTTTTGCATCAGCAATTTGAGCCATGAATAAGTCAAAAAAAACTGGACCACTTTTGAGAATCCTTAACTTATTTTGTAATCTCAAAAACTGCTTGTATCCCTTACTAGGCATGGTGTTTTGTTAAGAGCCTGCTTTTTTTACTTTGTAATTTTCTTTAGTAAGCAATGCCAGTAGTTTGTCTCTAAAATCTCCCTGAATGAGTATTTCTCCATCTTTAACAGCTCCACCAACTCCACAATTTTTTTTCAACATTGAACCCAATTGATTTAAATCGGCGTCAGAACCAACAAACCCATTGATTCTACTCACCAATTTACCTCCACCTTTTCTATCTAAAAAAATTTTAAGCTGTTGTTGTTGGTTGGGTAAAGTAAAAGCTTCAATTGCATCTGCCAATTGATATTCAAAGGCATTGTCTGTAGAATAAACTACACCTTCTCTGTTTTTATTTTTGTTGCTCATTTGTTTTTCAAATTGCGTTTAATAGCAGCTTGTTTGGCACTATAAATAAAATACACAAGCAAGCCAATGATTAACCAAATCATGGCACTCACGAGCGTAGGCATTGGTAAACCAACTATCATAGCAAAACATACGACCATTCCTAAAACAGGCACCAATGGTACCAAAGGAGTCTTGAAATTCCTCTTTAAATGAGGCTCTTTTACACGCAAAATCCAAACAGCAGCACATACCAATATAAATGCAAATAAGGTTCCAATACTGGTTAAATCACCAGCTACTGAACCCGGCACAAACGCAGCAAAAAAACCAACAAACAAAAATAAAATCATATTTGATTTGTAGGGTGTTCTGTACTTAGGATGAACCTCCGCAAACACTTTAGGCAATAAGCCATCATTTGCCATGGCATAAAATACCCTTGATTGTCCCATAAGCATTACCAAAATTACAGACGAAAAACCCGCCAATATTGCAACAGTAATTGAAAAAGAAAGCCATGAATAACCAGGCATGTATTTGGTAATGGCATAGGCTACAGAAGCTTCTTTGCCTTCTTTAATAAAATCAGTATAAGGTGCAACTCCTGTAAGAACATGTGAAAATAACACATACAATAAAGTACATACCAACAATGAACCTAAAATCCCAATTGGCATATCTCTCTCAGGATTTTTGGCTTCTTGTGCTGCTGTTGAAACCGCATCGAAACCAATAAAGGCAAAAAACACAATACCAGCTCCTGTTATAACTCCACCCCATCCATGGTTCCAAAAATTAGAATAATCATACCAATTGCCATCTGGTAATAAAGTTTTTGGCGCATCTTCAGGAATAAAATAAGGCATGTGGTTCGCCGGATTAATAAATTGCCAACCCAAACCTATAAACAATAAAATAATAGCAACCTTTACAAAAACGATGATCGCGTTTACAATTGCCGATTCATGTGTGCCCCTAATGAGCAACAAAGAAATCAATCCTAAAATTACTAAAGCTGGTAAATTCATGATACCACTGGTAAAAGTACCATCTATGTTTTTAATTGATTCAAAAGGTGAATGCATCCATTCATAGGGTATGGAATCTCCCAATAGTTTATTTAAATATTCACTCCAAGCTATAGAAACTGTTGCTGCACCTAAGGCATATTCTAACACCAATGCCCATCCAATAATCCAAGCCACCAGCTCACCCATCGTTGTATAAGCATAGGTATATGCACTTCCTGCTGCAGGTATAATTGATGCAAATTCTGCATAACATAACCCTGCAAAAGCACAGCCCACTGCAGCAATTAAAAATGAAATGGTAACGGCAGAGCCCGCATGTTCTCCAGCTGCTGCTGCAGTTCTAACAAATAGTCCTGCCCCAATAATGGCACCAATACCTAAAGCTATTAAATTGGTAACGGTTAAGGTTCTCTTTAACTGATGACCATCTGAAGAACTTTCAAGTAAATCTTTGAGTGATTTTTTGTAAAAATAGTTTGACATGCTTATAAAATTCAGTCACAATATACAGATTCAAAACGAATTTAGAAATCTAACTATTTTTAAAAACTTCCGAAATAATTATTCCATAAAATCAGGCTTTGCCTGTTGGTTCTTTGCTTGTTTGTATTTATCACAATCAATTTCTATAGACAAGGGAGCTTGAGGTGCTTCCCATTCATTGACAATTTTAAACAAGCCGGTCTTTGCAACAACCTTTTTCATGTAATTGGCCCATATAGGCATAGCCATTGCTGAACCAGAACCTAAGTCCATGGTTCTAAAATGTATAGCTCGATCTTCCCATCCTACCCAACAGCCCGAAACCAAACTAGGAGTAATGCCAATAAACCATCCATCCGAGTAGTTTTGTGTAGTACCTGTTTTACCCCCAACGGCACCAGGAATCTGGTACAAATATTTAACTTTTGCAGCCGTGCCATGGGCAGTTACTCGCTCCATCATTTTGCACATGACATATGCGGTTTGTTCGCTCAAAGCTTCTTGAGAAATTTGTTTGTTCTCATAAATCATATTGCCATTTTTATCTGCAATGTTTAATAAGTAAACAGGCTTCAACCATACACCTTTATTGGCATAAGCACTAAATGCCCCTACCATTTCATAAATAGACACGTCAGATGTACCCAAAGCAATACTCGGATAAGGTTCTAAAGGACTTGTTATTCCTAATTTTCTTGCTAAATCAACCACCGATTTAGGCCCATTAGGCCCCAACTGTTTCATCAAATGCAACACAATGTTATTGACCGAAAATTGCAAGCCTCTGAATAAACTCATTTCAGGTTCGTTATAGGTATTGTCTGCATTTTGGGGAGCCCAATCATTGAAATCTTCGAACACAACAGGCTTATTTGGCACCACAGTACATGGCGATGTTCCATTGTCTACAGCCAAAGTATAAACAAAAGGTTTAAACGTTGACCCTACTTGCCTTTTAGCTGTCACATTTACATGATCGTATTTAAAATAATTGTAATTATGGCCACCCACCCAGGCCTTAATTCTTCCTGTCGTTGGCTCCATACTCATAAGGCCACATTGTGCAAAATATTTGTAATACTTTAAACTGTCCATAGGAGTCATTACGGTATCTACCTCTCCTCTAGTCATGCTATATACTTTCATTTTTACAGGCTCATTGAAATTGGCTAAAATAGCGTCTTGATCCATACCCATTTCTTTTAATACACGGTAACGTTCTGAACGTTTCATACTGGCTGTAATCAATTCTTTAAATTCACCCCAAGGTGTTCTTCCTTTCCAATGCGTATAAAATTTAGCCTGAATATCTTTCATTTGTTCAACAACTGTTTCTTCAGCCATTTGTTGCAATTGGGGATTGATGGTGGTGTAAATTTTTAAGCCATCTTTGTATAAATTATAGCCATTTTCAGCACACCAATCTAACAACTCCAATCGAAGAGTTTCTCTAAAATAAGTAGCTAACCCTTCATTGTGGTCTTCCTCTTGGTAATTCAATTCAATAGGTTGTGCTTTTAATTTGCCACATTCTTCAGCACTTATAACTTCATTTTTTTCCATTTGATTCAATACAGTATTGCGTCTGATTAAAGCATTGGATGGATTGATGACTGGGTTGAATTTGGTAATAGCCTTTAGCATTCCCACCAACATGGCAGACTCAGGTACATTTAAGTCTTTAGGAGATTTTCCAAAAAATGTTTTGGAAGCAGATTTTATACCAAATGAATTACCCCCAAATTCAACCGTATTGAAATACATGGTTAAAATTTCTTCCTTGGTATAGCGTTGTTCTATTAAAATAGCCGTGATCCATTCTTGTAATTTAGTAATGACTTTTTCATGAATGCTTTTGAATCTTTTTCTTGGAAATAAATTCTTTGCCAATTGTTGGGTGATGGTACTTCCTCCTTGACGTTTACCCATTAAATTATAAATGACTATGGTAAACAAACGGTTATTGTCAATTCCAGAATGGTTATAAAACCTTACATCTTCGGTAGCAACCAATGCATTGATTAAATTGGGACTGAGGTCTTCAAAATTGGCATTGCTTCTGTTTTGCAAATAATATTTACCTAAAATGGTTCCATCTTCTGCATATACTTCACTAGCTAAATAAGTTTTGGGATTTTCCAATTCTTCAATGGGTGGTAGTTCTCCAAACCAACCAGCTGCAATGGCTGCTATTAAGCCAGTAAATAAACCTATACTTAGCAACAAAAATAGCCAAACCCATCTTAGCCATTTCCAGAAAGGGTTGTTAAAAAACAATTCAGTCAAACCTTTATTCATGTGGTTTATTTTTTATTCTTTTTAAGGGTAGCAGCCAACTTAGGGTAAAAAGCAACATAAGTTGATAGTTTTTTGTCTTTCATCGCAGATCTAAAATTTTTAATTGAAATGACCGACTGCATGGTACTGTCTTTAGATTTTAACTTGTCAGAAACAAAATTAATTGCCTTGAGTGTTTCTAAATAATCATTGGCTTCTGCTAAATTTTTAAACTCTCTTATAACTATGAGTTGGTATCCTTCATTGCTCATCATCGCATTAACCCTAAGCGATGCATTTGCCATATATGATTCATTGTGGTTTGAGAATGCAGCCAAATAATCAGTTAAGTCTGACTTTTCATTTTTAATTCCCAAAAAATAATAATAAGGCACCTCGGTTTCTAGATCAAACTCAACTTGGTTGGCTGTATCTCCTGACCCTACTACTTCTGCTCGTTTTTGTTCTTTGTCCATTGCCGCCAAAATTGCTTTGGAATTGACACTTACTTCATGCTCCGGAAATGCAGAAACAATACTTTGTAATGCCTTTTTAAATGCAACTTTATCTCCAGATTTACCAACACACATTGCTAACATATATTCGCATTTTGCACGGTAAATATTTCCTGGAAAATCTTTCTCTAAATTGCGTTTTAACAAACTTATAGAATCGCATTTCCCAGCTTGAAAAGTAGCAAGTAATAATTCATAAGCGCTGTTCAAAGCTGCATTTTGATCAGATTCATTGCTCTTTAAACTCTTTTTCTGAAGGATGAGCGCATAAGGATGCTCAGGATATTCCTTAATTAATAAATCCTTGTAAGAAGCAGCCATTTTAAGAGAGTCCTTTATTTGAAAATTTTTGTATAAAAAATAATACGCTTTGGGTTCGTATTCATTCAGTGGAAATCTCTTTTCCAGCTCATTGTAATAAAAAATACTTTGGTCGTAATCTTTGATTTTATCATGGTAAATTTCGCCTAAATTATTGAGGGCTTCAAGTATCCTTGCATTAGAAGTCTTTAATTGCTCTTTAGTAAATGGAACATGCTTAATCCATTCTTCTTTAGAAGCATCAACTGGTGCTTTTGCTACTGCTCTGTCATCTATATTTTTAACTTCAATACCCGTTTTATTGTCTTTATCGACAGCTTTCGTTTCTTCCGGTTTAGCATTTACTTTCTCATTAGTTGTATCAACCGCTTTTATTTTTTCTCTACTTGCAATTTTCCAAAAATCTTCATTGGCTCTCTGCCCCCATTTCTTGTTACTAAAAAATTCAGCAGCTCCTCCATTAATCAAAGTTTGGTTATAAAAATACCAAGCAACATTACCCGTTCCAGGCAATGGCGTTAAGCCACCAGATGTACCTGGCATCGCTTCATTGGCTTTCATACTTTCAGCTATCAAATCAATTTTTTTATTTTGCTTGAAAAGGGCCTCTTGTCTTTTGCGTTCTTGCAACATCCAATTATCTATTTTTCTATTTAATTCATCTGTACTCAATAAAGCCAATTGTTGCAAAGAATCTTCTGTCTCAAAGGCCTGTAAATTACTGATCAAATCTTTCAATGTTATTTGCATAGATTTTACCTGCTCGTATTGCTTGTTCTTGTTATCTAAATATAACATACAAGTATCATAATAAGCTTGTGCGTTTTTATAGGATTTCTGCTTAAAATAGAGTTGAGCCAACTCTTTACAGGTTATTGATTTCTGGGTTGTATTTGAGCCACTTTTTACAGAAGACAACTTAAAATATTTGATGGCATCATTTATATTTTTGAGATTCATTTCCAGTCGTCCCAATTCAAAATAGATTTGCCCTAAATAATCGATATTCTTGTCGTCAGAGGCCATCCGTTTTAGATTGCGCCTAACCTTTGCCAAAGACTTTTTGTCATTCAACTCAAAGCACCTGACCAAATTAATGGTTGCATTGAAATTAAAATCATAGGATGGCAATAATGTAATTACTTTTTCAAAATGATAGGCTGCTAGAGGTTTTTTAGCTGATTCTAAACACAATTGTCCCAAGATAAAATGGTACCTGATTCTGTCTTCTTTTGAAACTTTTCCGGTTAGCACCATGGTTAAATTATCAATAGCAGATTGGTATTTGGCCAACCTTACATTGATATCTGCCGCGGTAGTATAAACATGTGCAATCTCTTTTTTAGTTAAGTTTTTTCGGGTCAGCATTTCTCCGATAATGGCTTCTGCTTCTTCAATTTTTTCTAATCCAACATAAGACCTGGCCATCCAGCTGTTGATTAAATTCTTATAGATGCTGTTCTTGTATCGCGTTCCAACAAATTGAAAAGCTTCAATTGCTGAATAAAAATCTCTTTTGTAGTAGAAACATTTAGCTACTCCAAAATAAGCATCATCTGTAAATTTACCAATTTGGTGCAAGGCAATAGTACCAGCATATTTTTTGCTGGCTTCATCAATTAAATTACCCGCGGACTTAGCCGCTTCAGGAGTGCCATATGGGATTACATCTAAAATTTGGTTAAAGTTATTGGAATGACTGGCCTCCACTTGGGTTTTAACCTCTAATATTTTTTGTTCTGCATTAAAATAAATATTATAATGACCGGTTAAGGTATGCCAATTTCTATTGATCCATCTGTTTTTAGTTGGACTGCAAGCGGCAACAAGCGCCAACAATAGGAGCAGAAAAAAACGGTTTCTTTTAATTTGATACAATCGTTCCAATGAATTACTTACCTTTGAGCTTTGGTGGCACAATTTTAAACCAATCTTTACAATTTTAAGGAAAGACATGGAAAAGCCGAAAAAAAAACTCTTGCACAAGTTACGGTACAAATACCGTTTAATTATCATAAATGATGAAAACTTCAAAGAAAAGTTTTCATTCAAACTAACGCCCATGAATTTGTTTGTGGGGCTGAGTACTGCCATTGTCTCTTTCACATTTTTGGTCATTGTATTGATATTCTTTACGCCACTCAGAGAATATGTTCCTGGATATACCGATAGTCAAACCAAACGAAATATTCGGTATTTATTGTACAAGACTGATTCTCTAGAAAAAAGTTTACAAGCCAAGGAATCGTATTATAAAAACTTATTAAATATTGTAAATGGAGGATCTGGTATATCAGATGGAACCATCAATCCTCCAAAAAAATAGTCATCATCTATCAACTATTCTTCATTTTTTAGGGATTGGTGATTTTTTTATAAAAATTAATTATGTTTGTTAATGGCCACTTGGTCAGCTAATCGATTTTCATCCAGCAACATTAATAACCAACACAATGGCTATTTTCAATTCAGATAAAAATTCAGGTTTCAACCCTCAAGAAATCAATATTTTAAACGCAAGTACTTCTATACAAGGCGACTTAAACTCTGAGGGAGATATTCGCATAGATGGACAAGTCAGAGGAAATGTACAAGTAAAAGCCAAACTGGTTTTAGGCAGTTCCTCAAAAATAGAAGGAAACGTCAGTGCATTTAATTGTGAAGTTTCAGGACAAGTTTTGGGCAATATTAAAGCTACAGAGGTCTTAACTATTAAACAAACAGCTAGCATTACAGGTGATATTACTTGCAGTAAATTAATCATCGAATCAGGCGCAAGCTTCAATGGAAAAAGTGAAATGAAAGGCCCATTAAGCATTGGCAACGACTTTAACAAAAACAAAGCCAGCAAACCTATCGAAACCAAATCACCGGTAAATGCCGAAAATTCAATCCTCCAAAAAGCAGGGGCTTAATCCCATACTTAAATATTCAGGCATGGCCTTTCAAATGATTGGGGTCATTGTGAGTTTAACATTGGCAGGTAAGTATCTTGATTATTTATTGGAAACGCCATTTCCTGTGTTCACATTGGTATTTGTTGTTTGCTCAGTGTTTATTGCACTTTTTTTAACAATTCGTGATTTAATCAAGTAAATCTTTAGGTTTGCAGCATGTTTAGCCGGAATTTTTACAAAATCATTTCCATTTCGAGTTTGCTATTGGCAGCTATTTTATGGCTCTTAGATTTTTTAAACGACTCATATTCAATTAGTTTATTGGTTTGGCCAGCCCTATTTTACCTATACGGCATGAGCTGCATCATCTATTATATTTCGCATTCCGGATTAAAAAAAGACAATAAAACATTTATCACTAGAATGTATTCTTCTATAGGCATCAGATTTATTTTTAGTTTATCTCCACTGCTCATTTACTTGTTTTTCATGCCTTCCAAGGATATTTATTTTATTATTACCTATCTTTTCTTGTATTTCTTTTACACTGCTTTTGAAATTTATTTCCTTGTTGCTAACTTGCGCCCCGATTCAAAAAACCAATCGACTCATGCAAAGTTCCAATAAAAAGATTTTCAAGCGTTTAGCACTGACAGCCATTCTTTTATCAGCTATCGGATTCTGGAGCTTTCAATCTTTTGCCAACGAAACTGCTACAGATACATTGACTCAACAGCCGTTGGTAACGGAAAATCATGCAGAGGCTCACCCATCAGAAGCACATGACGAAGGCAAGGTTGATGCTGGCAAATTAATCATGGAACACATTGCCGATGCCCATGATTGGCATATTGCTACTGTTGGAACTACTCATATCTCCATTCCACTGCCTGTTATCATTAAAGACGCAAATGGAGTAAAAGTTTTTCTTTCAAGCGCATTCCACCACGGACATGAAAGTTTTGAAGGTTACGCTTTAAAAGAGGGTAAAATTGTTGCAGTTGATGCCAACAACCAAATCATTGAAAATGCTGACTTTATAGATTTATCTATCACTAAAAATGTGGCAGCTATGTTTATTGCTGTATTTGTATTGTGCTGGTTAATGTTAAGAGTTGCTGCACATTATACCAAAAACAACAACAAAGCACCTAAAGGCCTCAATAATTTAATTGAGACTTTAATCTTGTTTATCAGAGACGAAATAGCTAAACCTTCAATTGGTCCTAAATACGAAAAGTTCTTGCCTTATTTATTGACTATTTTCTTTTTCATTTTTATCAATAACTTATTTGGATTGGTACCTTTCTTCCCAGGCGGTGCAAACGTAACGGGTAATATTGCCATCACTTTGGTTTTGGCTATTTTTACTTTTGTTATTACTTCTTTCAGTGGGAACAAAAGCTATTGGGGACATATTTTTATGCCTCCAGGAGTTCCTAAACCATTATGGATTTTATTGGTTCCAATTGAAATTATTGGAATGTTAAACAAACCGATTGTTTTAATGATTCGTTTGTTTGCCAATATCACCGCAGGTCATATTATTATCCTTGGATTCTTTAGTTTAATTTTCATTTTTGGAGCGATGAACCAATACATGGGCCTTGGGGTCTCAGTATTGTCAGTTGCGTTTACTACATTTATGAGCTTCTTAGAATTGCTAGTAGCATTTTTACAAGCTTATGTATTTACTTTACTTTCTTCTCTGTATTTCGGTTCAGCAGTTGAAGAGCATCACCACGAAGAACATCATTAATCAACAATATAATCATCTATTAACTTAAAACAATTATGAGTTTATTCAACATCATCTTAGAAGCAGTTGCAGATCCAGGTTTCGCTAAAATGGGTGCAGGTATCGGTGCAGGTTTAGCGGCAATCGGTGCAGGTTTGGGTATTGGACGTATTGGCGGTAGCGCCCTTGAGTCAATTGCTCGTCAACCTGAAGTATCAGGCGACATTCGTGCAAACATGATCGTAGCAGCTGCGCTGATTGAAGGTGCTGCCTTCTTCGGTATCGTAGTTTGTCTTTTGATCGTATTGCTGTAATACACTTTGTAAAAGAAACACATAGTGCCTTCCGGCAATATGTGTTTCTTATCTAGTTGAGGCATTTCAATCAAAAACATTAATCATTAGAACAAATGGAATTAGTAAAACCTGGCTTAGGTTTAATCTTTTGGATGACCATTACCTTCAGTTTGGTATTGTTTATCCTTTCAAAATTTGCATGGAAACCAATTCTTAACTCAATAAGAGAAAGAGAAGATTCTATCAACAATGC
>CANHRW010000055.1 GCA_947462865.1 Bacteroidota bacterium
CCGAGATCCTTTGCTAATTGTATGATTAACAAGTCTCCTTGTAGGCTATTTTCTTGTAAACCTGCTATAAAAATTTGGTCTTTTTTAACAATTGATTGAACACCATAAAAGAAAGCCGCTGAACTCCAATCAGCCTCAATAACATAGTTCGTTTGAGCAGTTGATTGGCATTTAACAGGAAAGACCAAAAGTTGATTGCCATTTAGCTCCCATTTAATACCAAAATCTTTTAGCACACCAAGGGTCATCAAAACATAAGAGAATGAAGCACTTTTGGGATCAACATCAAATTCAATTCCATTTTCTAAAAATGCTGCGATTAAAACCATTGCACTTAAAAACTGACTACTATTTTCAGAAGCTACACAAAGTGGCTTAATAGACTGAATTTTAGCCGGTTTAATTAACAAAGGAGCATATCCCTCTTTTTCTAGGTATTCTATAGAAGCACCTATGGCCAATAGCGCATCTACCAATCCAGCTATCGGTCGTTGTTTGAGTCTTTCTGATCCTGTTAAAATTTTATCTTGAGTACAAGTCAATGCATAATAGGCTGTTAAAAATCGGAAACAAGTACCTGCATTTTTTAAATCTATTACCGGTTGACTTGTTTCCAAAGCATGTTGCATAACTAAAGTGTCATCTGCCTTTGATAAATTTAAGAGTGTTACCATTTGATGGCCAAATTTCCAATTCAATAAAGCCTGAATCATCAAGGCCCTATTGGAAATACTTTTAGAGGAAGGCAAATTAATCTGGGTTAGCCTATCTGTATGTAATGGGTGATACAGGAGCCTAATCATTTTAACTGCAAACAAGTTGTTAGTGCTTGTTGAATGAGATCTTGCTCACAATTTATTTTCAATTTTGGCGAACCAATTTTATGGATTAAACTGAATTGAATTTTTCCATTTTCATTTTTTTTGTCATGACCCATTAATTTGATTAAATCTTTGGAATCAAAATCTAAAACAAGCCGATTAAAATGCAGGCTGAGAAACTTCTCAATTTGATTAAAATCTTTGGTCGATAGTAAATTCAACTGACAACTTAACCAAGATTCAACGATCATTCCAACTGCAATTGCATGGCCATGTAAAATAGGCTTTCTAGACTTTAAAATGGATGCCGATTCTATGGCATGGCCAATAGTATGTCCAAAATTTAAAGCCTTTCTGATTCCTTTTTCGGTAGGGTCTTTGCGAACAATTTTTACTTTGATTTTAATAGACTGGTAAATATACTTTTTTATTGATTCTGGAGTTATATCTTCAATGGTTTGAAGGGTATACCACATTTTTTTATCTGCAACCAAACTATGTTTCACTAGCTCTGCAAAACCACTCTTTAATTCTTCTTTTGGTAAAGTTTTCAAGAAATCTTCATTTACAACAATTAAATGAGGGTGTTTAAACAAGCCTATTTCATTTTTAATGCCATTGAAATCAACACCCAATTTACCACCAATTGAGGCATCTACCATTCCAAGCAAACTGGTAGGTACATGTATAAAATCTATTCCTCTTTTAAAGGTAGCTGCTGCAAAACCACCCATATCGCAAATAACTCCACCACCTAAATTAATGAGTAAACTTGTTCTGTCGGCATTGTTATCTTGTAATTGTTGCCAAATGAATTGTGCTGTTTGAATGTTTTTATGAATTTCACCAGCTTTAATTTCGATTAATTGAAATTGAGCTAAAAATGGCTTTAACAAGGGCAAACAATATTTCTTGGTGTTGTTATCAACCAAAACAAATACTTTGGCATATGACTTTTCTATCAGTAATTCAGAAAGTTGCGTCAGAGAATCAGCTCCTACAAATACATTGAATTCTTTGGTTAAAATTTCTTTCATTATACTGAAAATAGTCGATTACTTTTGTGGCGCTAAGTTATATAATTTTAATCAAGTCGCAGCTAATTTTACGAAACACATGATTGATTTCAACAATACAGAAATTGCTTTTAAAGCTAAAACCAACAGGGAACTTAGAAATTCATATTTCCTATTCAAATCAATAGGGTATAATTGGTTGGTAAAATTAGGACCTCCAATGATTCAAGCATGTTTTTCTATGGGATTGCCCATTAAGGGATTGATCAAAGCAACTGTATTCAAGCAATTTTGTGGTGGTGAAAACATTACAGACTGTGAATCAGCCATCGATAAACTTCATGCTTTTAAAATTGGAACCATTTTAGATTATTCAGTGGAAGGCGAGGAAAATGAAGCCAGTTTTGATGCAACTGCCGAAGAAATTATTCAAACTATTCAAAAAGCGGCAAACAATCCTAAAATTCCATTTAGTGTATTTAAGGTAACTGGAATTGCCCGATTTGGCTTATTAGAATCAATCAATAACAACCAACAGTTAAGCCCCGCTGAAACTGAAGAATACCAAAGCGTATACAACCGTATCAATTTAATTTGTGAAACGGCTTTTCGTCTGAATGTTCGAATATTTATAGATGCTGAAGAATCATGGATACAAGATGCTATTGACCACTTGGCGCTTCAAATGATTCAAAAGTACAACCAAGAAAAAACAATTGTTTACAATACCCTCCAATTTTACCGACATGACCGATTGGCATTCTTGACCAAAGAAATAGAAAAGGCAAAACAGGGTAATTACCAATACGGTATTAAACTGGTGAGAGGAGCTTACATGGAGAAGGAAGCAGATAGAGCACTTAAAATGGGTTATCAAAATCCCATTCAAACGAGTAAATTAAACAGTGATATAGATTTTAATAAAGCCTTGGAATACTGCGTTGAAAATATTGCACATACATCAATTTGTGCAGGTACACATAACGAAGAAAGTTGTAAAATTTTAATTGGTTTAATGCAAAAACACCAAATAAACGCCAACCACCAAAGTATCTATTTTTCGCAGTTATTTGGGATGAGCGACCACTTGAGTTATAACCTTGCCAATGCAGGTTTCAATGTTGCAAAATACTTACCCTATGGTCCTGTAAAATCTGTTCTTCCATATTTATTTAGAAGGGCTCAGGAAAATACCAGTGTAAAAGGCCAAGCCGGTCGTGAACTTGCTTTGATTGTAAAAGAAATGAACAGGAGGAAGTCCAACTAAAATGAAATTGAGTTACCAGGTTCAAGAACTAGCTGATGCGGCTAAATGGCTCATACAACATATTGAAAACAGAAAAATCATTTGTTTTAAAGGTGATATGGGAGCCGGTAAAACAACACTCATTAAAGCCATCTGTAAAGAACTAGGAGTTACTGAATCCATGAATAGTCCTAGCTTTGGTATTGTAAACGAGTACCAAGGCGAGACTCAAAATACCATCTATCATTTTGACTTATACCGTATAAAAGACGAACAAGAACTGCTTTCGATTGGCATAGAAGAATACCTCCACAGCAAACATTTATGTTTGATTGAATGGCCTGAAATAGCCAACAACTTATTGCAAAATGACACTATTGCAATCGTTACAATCATGGGAACTGATAACCAAAGAACACTTCAACTTCAATTCTACCCCTAAAAGGATTTTTGATTGCTTGAGATTATGTATTAAATTGTAAAACCGATTCAAGCAACTATACCATGCAAGATACAACAGCTTTTGGATTCAGTGATTTGGCAAAACAAGCGAGTCTTCAGCCAAAGGAAGCATTACTAACAAGTGGCAAATCTAACAAAGGACTGCAAATTGGAATTCCCAAAGAAACCACACTTCAAGAACACCGATGCCCACTTACCCCATCTGCCATTCATGTATTGAGCAGCAATGGTTGTGAGGTTTGGATAGAAAGTGGAGCTGGCAAAGGCGCATGGTTCAGTGACCAAGAATTCAGTGAAGCAGGAGCAAAAATTTGTTATTCAAAAGAAGAAATTTTCAATGCTGAAATTATCGTCAAAGTAGAACCTTTAACTGATGATGAATTGAAATTGCTCAAAGCAGATCAATTGGTTATTTCTGCTATTCAACATTGCGCTAAATCAGAATCTTACATCAAATCTTTAATGAATAAAAAGGCAAATGCCATTGCATTTGAATTCCTCAAAGATGTGGATGAAGAATACCCTGTTGTAAAAAGTATGAGTGAAATTGCTGGTTATTCAGCTATTTCTATAGCTACTGAACTTTTAAGTGTAAACAGAGGAGGTAAAGGCGAAATGTTTGGAGGCATTGTTGGCATTCCTCCTACAGAAGTAGTGATAATTGGAGCAGGTACTGTTGGCAAATCAGCAGCAAAAGCTGCGCTTGGTTTTGGAGCTATGGTGAAGGTATTTGACCATTCTTTGAATAACTTAAGAGCATTGCAGCAATCGGTCAGTCAAAGTATTTTTACATCGCTGATTCATCCTAAAATTCTGCAAAAGGCACTTTTATCCGCAGATGTTGCTATTGGCTGTATCAGAAACGAAGAAGGCAGAAGCCCTGTAATCATTAGCGAGGAACAAGTCATGCAAATGAAATCAGGAAGTGTTATTATAGACATTAGTATTGACCAAGGTGGTATTTTTGAAACTTCAGAAACTACCAATCATGCCCAGCCAACATTTGTAAAACATGATGTCATTCATTATTGTGTACCGAATATTACCTCTAGAGTGAGCAGAACAGCAAGTTATGCGTTAAGTAATGTACTTTCCCCACTCTTATTGAACTTAAATGACTCAAAATCATTGACAGAATTGCTCTATAAAAATCCAGGAATACGTTCGGGAGCTTTTGTTTTTAAAGGCAGTTTAACTAATCCCCACCTAGGAAAAAGGCTTAATATTTATCATAAGGACCTAGACCTGCTTTTGGCAACTCATCTTTGATATTTGGCAAGTTTTTTATTGTTATTTTTTATATCCACTTAAAATACAGCCCAATAAATCATCAACACCCCTGTTGATAGATGGTGGATTAGTTGGTAATTTCATTCCCGAAATTTGGAACTTGTATTTCTGTAAAAGCATGTAGAATAAGCATCTTTAAGAAAGTTCATTTCCAAGATGATTGTGTTCCACAGCAAAAAAAGCTGTTGAAAAACATGTTTAGAATACCCGTTAAAAATGAAATTTGAATACTTCGGACATGCGTGTTTTATGATAGATACTGGCAACGAAAAATTGCTTTTTGATCCGTTTATAAGACAGAATCCATTGGCAGCTGATGTTTCTATAGAAAACATACATGCTGACTACGTATTTATTTCACATGCCCACGCAGATCATTTAGCTGATATTGAACTTTTTACAAAAACATCTTCTACCCAAGTCATTTGCAATTTTGAAATCATGAATTGGTTGCAAAAAAAAGGGCTAAGCAATTTTGCCCCATTGAATATAGGGGGCCAACGTCAATTTAAATTTGGCAAGGTTAGAATGACTCAAGCCATTCACAGTTCAAGCTTTTCAGACGGAACTTATGGAGGCACAGCAGCTGGTTTTTTAATTGAATTTAACAATAAAGTGATTTATTACGCTGGTGATACCGCCTTGTTCTCTGATTTGAAACTGAATTCGGAAATGTATGCCATTGATTGGGCACTATTACCTATTGGAGGGGTATTTACCATGGATGCATTTGACGCATGCAAAGCTGCTCAATTGTTAAAATGCAATCAAATTATTGGGTTACATTTCGACACCTTTGAAGCCATAAAAATTAATAAAACAAATGCCATTCAGGTGTTTAATGAACAACAGATTCAATTGCATATTCCAACCATTCAACAAACGATTATTCTCTAATATACATGAACAAAATAATTTCTATAGTCAATCAAAAAGGCGGAGTAGGCAAAACAACAACAGCCATTAATTTAGCAGCCAGTTTAGCCGTATTAGAATACAAAACCTTATTGGTAGATGCCGATCCGCAAGCCAATTCTACTTCAGGTATTGGGTTTGATCCTAAAGATATTCGTACAGGTCTATATGAAGTATTAGTAAATGAAGTTCCAGCTGAAGATGCCATTTTAGAAACCGATTATAAATTTTTGGACATTCTTCCTTCAAATATTGACTTGGTTGGTGCAGAAATTGAATTGATCAGTGTGCCCAATAGAGAAAAACTCATGAAATTTGCGTTTTCAAAAATCAAAGAAAACTACGACTTTATTATCATTGATTGTTCTCCATCATTGGGGCTTATCACAACCAACTCATTAGTGGCCAGCGACTCAGTAATTATTCCAGTTCAATGTGAATATTTTGCTTTAGAAGGATTGGGTAAATTACTTAACACCCTTAAAATTATTCAATCAGGAATGAATCCTGATTTACAAATTGAGGGTTTATTGTTAACCATGTACGACATGCGTTTGCGTTTGAGTAACCAAGTAGTTGAGGAGGTAAAAATGCACTTTCAACAATTGGTTTTTGACACAATCATTCAAAGAAACACCAAGTTGTCTGAAGCTCCGAGTTTCGGCAAAGCAGTTATTTCTCATGATGCAGATAGCAAAGGCGCCATTAATTATTTAAATTTAGCCAAAGAACTTTTGTTCAAAAACGGATTAACTAAAATCAACCCATTTGAAGTAAACACGACTAAACAAACAAATTCATAATATGAGCAAACAACAAAGAAATGCATTAGGAAGAGGTTTAAGCGCATTGCTCGAAAACGCAAGTACAGATATAACAGCTGCTGAGGCTAAACCACTGAATTCTATCAGTGAAATTCCAATAGGACAGGTTCAAGCAAATCCATTTCAACCGAGAGATGTGTTTGAAGAAACAGCACTCAATGAATTGGCAGAATCTATTAAAGTACATGGCATTATACAACCCATAACCGTCAGAAAATTAGGTTATGATAGCTATCAAATTATTAGTGGTGAAAGAAGAACCAGAGCTGCCAGATTAGCTGGGTTAACGAGTATTCCTGCATACATTAGACTGGCTGATGACCAAGGCATGTTAGAAATGGCCTTGATTGAGAACATTCAACGCGAAGAATTAAATGCAATGGAAATAGCATTTAGTTACAAGCGTTTGCTTGAAGAATGCAGTTTAAACCAAGAACAGCTTGGAGAAAGAGTGGGTAAAAAACGTTCTACAGTCAACAATTATTTGCGATTATTGAAATTGCCTGATAACATACAAATTGCCATTCGAGAAAATGAAATTTCGATGGGGCATGCAAGAGCTATTATCAACATAGAGGATCAAGACGACCAACAATATTTATTTCACAAAATTGTAGAAGAAGGTTTAACCGTTCGTGATATTGAAAACTTGGTAAGACAAGCTCAGGAAAGAGCCGTTGAAAAGAAAAACACCTCTCCTACTAAGAAAAAAACAGAGATTCCTCAAGCATTTGGTGAAATGCAAAAATCATTGAGCGAAAAACTTGGAATGAAAATTAAAATCAAAGCAGATGAAAAAGGCCGAGGTTCTTTGGTGATTCCATTTAAATCTCAACAAGACTTAAAACGATTGATTGATTTGTTGTGATAAAAAAACTGCTCCTACTTTTAGTTTATTTTACTTTGGTCAATGGTGCAATGGGCCAACAGGTGCCTGCGGCAAAAAAAACAAAAAACCCATACACTAAAGTAACACTCATTTCCTTGATACCAGGTGCAGGTCAGATTTACAATAAAAAATATTGGAAAGCGCCAATTGTTTATGCAGGATTTGCTGCTTTAACTTATTCCTATTTTTTTTATAGTAATGAATACAACGAAGTAAGAAAATCATACCAACAAGCCCTCAATAAACAAAGTATTTCTAATCCATATTATGCTAATTTTCCACCAGAAATGCTCTATTCCACCCGTGAAGATTACCGTAAGTCAAGAGACCTGTCAATTATTGGAATGGTTGGATTGTATGCCTTACAGATTCTAGACGCAACAGTTGATGCTCATCTAAAAGGATTTGACATGAATGAAAATTTAGGTCTAAAGATAGATCCAACATTTCCAGTTGTAAATGGACAACAATATGCTGGGATCAATTTTACCTTTCAAATTAAATAATCAGTAATAAAATATAAGTTGCTTATCTTTCGTTACATAAAGAACAATTCAACACAATGAAAATTGCCCTCTTAGGATATGGAAAAATGGGAATGGCCATCGAAAAAATTGCCATCGCTAAAAACCATGAAATCATTTATAAAGTTACACTAGAAAACGCGTTTGATTTTATGCCCGTAAGCTTAAAAAATGTTGATGTAGCCATAGATTTCAGTATGCCAACAGCCGCATACGACAATATTCTTAAATGTTTTGAAGCTGGTGTACCTGTTGTTGTGGGCACAACTGGTTGGTATGACCAATTAGACGAAATTAAAAAAATAGCAATTGACCAAAACCAGGCCTTGGTATATAGTTCAAATTTTAGTATTGGTGTAAACTTGTTTTTTAAACTCAATCAAGTATTGGCAAGTATGATGAAAAACTTTTCTGAATACGATGTCATGATTGAAGAAATTCACCATACTGCAAAAAAAGACCATCCAAGCGGTACAGCATTGAGTTTGGCAAAACACATACAAGAAAACTACCCTCAAAAATCAACCATCAAAGACCGTTTGATTTACGATAAATCTCATCCATCACAAAGTACAAAACCCAATGAATTACTCATTGAATCGTACCGTGAAGGCGAAGTAACAGGATTACATACTGTAAAATACGAATCAGTTATTGACAGTATACAAATAACCCACGATGCAAAATCGAGATTTGGT
This sequence comes from Bacteroidota bacterium, assembly GCA_947462865.1. Classification (GTDB taxonomy): domain Bacteria; phylum Bacteroidota; class Bacteroidia; order UKL13-3; family UKL13-3; genus CAISCU01. The sequence goes on from CANHRW010000055.1 coordinate 8,686, forward strand.
TTTGCCAAGGGTGCCTTGTTGGCTGCTGAGTGGATCATCGGTAAAAAAGGAGTATATACCATGGATGACATACTAAACATAGATGGACCTAACAAATAACCTTCAACAATAAAAACAGAACATGTCTGATACATTTAATTTTAAGCATTTCTTTCACGCTTATTTTGTCTCACCCAAAGCATATTCCAAAAAACAGTTATTAATTGTCCTTTTTTGGACACTTGCCAATTTAATGATTGCTACCATGTATTTCAGTGCTGGTGCATCTTTTGGGTTAGCATTACTAAATTTTATTTATGGAACAGCCTTAATTTTCTTATATTTTTCCGGCATTTTGGCCATGATTTTGGCGCCATTTATTTATCTATTGGTACTGATTGCCAGTTTTGTAAAATTGGCAAAAAAACCTTCCAATAAAATGGTTTATGAATGGGCAGATGCTTTATGGTTTGCAACACTTGCTGCTACAGTCATTCGTTCGTATTTTATTGAAGCTTATACCATCCCTACTTCTTCAATGGAAAAATCTTTATTGGTAGGCGATTTTCTTTTCGTGAGTAAAGTAAGTTATGGAACCAGATTACCATTAACGCCATTGGCATTCCCCTTTGCACACAACACCCTTCCTTTAACAGATTCTACCAAAAGTTATTTGGAATGGATGCAAATGCCATTTAAAAGGCTTCCATCATTGACACAGATCAAAAACAATGACGTTGTGGTTTTTAATTATCCATATGAAAATGGTAGACCAACCGATAAAAAAGAAAATTATATCAAGCGTTGTTTGGCCATAGCCGGAGACAGTATTCAAGTCATTGGAGGCCAAGTATACATTAATGGAGTTGCTGCAGAAAATCAGCCAAATATGCAAACCCGCTACCTTGTTAAATTAGAAAACAATGGATCTTGGAACGACAAAAGTTTTCAAGAATTGATGAAAAAGTATGACTTAACAGAAGGCGAGCAATTGCATGGAAATTTAGATTTTGCTTTCCCTTTAACGTATCAGGGCAAACAAGCATTAGAAATGGAACCAGGAGTAACTGCTATTGATTCATTAACAGATGCCAAAGAAATGGCTTTAAATTATATTTTTCCTCAGCACCCATCTTATCCTTGGAATACCGACTTTTTTGGACCTTTGTATGTACCTAAATCCGGAGACATCATGCCTTTAGATTCTATGACCTATCCTTTGTACCAACATGCCATTCGCGTGTATGAAAACAACCCTGATTTTGAATCAAAAGAAGGAAAGTTCTATCTCAACGGAAAAGCAATTCAATCTTATCAATTCAAATACAACTATTATTTTATGATGGGTGATAACCGACATAACAGTGCTGATAGCCGTTTCTGGGGATTTGTGCCTGAAACACATGTTGTAGGCAAAGCATTCTTTGTTTGGATGAGTTGGGATAAAAATGGCAGCAACATTTTTGAAAAAATCAGGTGGAATAGAATTTTCAACCTGATTCATTGATGCCTTTTATTTCCTGAATTGACAGCTTACCAAATGGTCGTTCACCAATCCTGCAGCTTGCATGTAGGCATAACAAATGGTTGAACCCATAAATTTAAAACCTCTTTTTTTAAGGTCTTTACTCAATTGGTTGCTAATGGCCGTTTGAGCTGGAATTTCTGAATGATTGGTAAATTGATTAACAATGGGTTTGCCACCAGTAAATTGCCAAATGTATTGATTGAACGAACCAAACTCTTTTTGAA
>CANHRW010000056.1 GCA_947462865.1 Bacteroidota bacterium
CATTACAGACAATGAAACGTATTTTATTAAATCGGCTGCAATTAAATTAAATTACAGCAATCAGGTATTCCCAAACTGTGTAAATATTCCCCTTCATGGATTGCTATTTGAACACGACATTGTCAAACACGACATTCAAGTTGCTGCTCACGTCAAATGGTTAAAAATATTTTTTCAGTTAACATTAGAACCACCCGTTGGGATACATGAAAAGTATACGCTATTGCCATTCGACCTTTTTTCTGCAGCCTTTTATTTGTTGTCAAGGTATGAAGAACTACTACCTCAAAGAAGTGTAGATATGCATGGAAGATATGCCTCAGAAAATTCATTGGCAGTACAACATGATTTTATCAAGCTGCCATTGGTTGATTGTTGGATTCAAGTGCTCAAGACTTTGATTTTAGAATATTTTCCAACACAACAAATACATACAAATCGAACCAAATTTATCAATACTATAGACATAGATTTTCTCTACAAATTCAGAGCATTGCCTTTTTCAACCAAAGTCAAAAAAACACTTGGCTTAGTTGCCAGAAATCAAATAAGGCAGCTTAAAAAGCTCTGGTTTCCTGTGGGAGCAGATCCTTACGATACCTTTGATCGGTTGGTCTTGCCTGGTATCGAAACCTTATTCTTTGTTCTGATGGCCAATGGTTCCAAATTCGATCAAAATAGTCATCTAGATAGTTTAGAATTGCAAACATTGCTCATGCACCTAAATCTATCAAACCCAATAGGTATTCATCCATCTTTAAAATCGCATCGTTTCCCAAAGCAAACCCAAATTGAAATCAATAAACTGAAGGCTATTATTCAAAAAGATGTTTACATGTCTAGGCAACATTTTCTTAAATTTAAATGGCCTGATACCTTCCGAAGATTAACCGATGCGGGTATACAAGAAGATTATTCAATGGCATACCCTGATGTTTTGGGTTTTAGAGCATCAACTGCCATTCCTTTCCGAGTGTTTGATATTAAAAATAATTGTGAATTGCCCATAGTCATTCACAGTCCTTGTGTAATGGATGTGACACTTAAAAATCAGCTAAAGCTAAAGCCAAATGAGGCTGTATTGGCCATTACTGATTTAAAAAATGCAGTAAAACAAGTAGGTGGTGAAATGATAGGCATTTGGCACAATTCTTCTTTTGACAAGGATCAGGGTTGGGCGGGTTGGGAATTGGTTTTCCAATCCATGTATAGCAATTAAATCTGTATTTGGACACTGCCTCAAATTAAGTGTATATTTGAAATTTGGCAGTAGTTTATGAATGGCAAACTAAAAATTTACGACACCCTCAGCAAATCTCTTAAGGAATTTGAACCAATTCATGCACCCTTGGTAGGTATGTATGTGTGTGGACCAACGGTTTATAGCAATGTACACTTAGGAAATGTTAGAACTTTTTTGTCTTTTGATATTGTATTTAGGTACCTCATTCATTTAGGATACAAAGTCAGATATGTGCGTAACATTACAGATGCAGGACACTTAGAAAATGATGCCGATGAAGGGGAAGATAAAATTGGAAAAAAAGCAAAGCTAGAACAACTCGAGCCAATGGAAATAGTTCAACGCTATACCACAGACTTTAGAAATGTGATGCAACAATTTAACATCTTACCACCAAGCATTGAACCTACTGCCACTGGACATATTATTGAGCAAATAGAATTGACCAAAAAGATCATGGCCAATGGCTATGCATACGAGTCAAATGGGAGTATTTATTTTGATGTTGAAAAATTTTCATCCCAATATCCATACACAGAATTGTCTGGTAGAAACCTAGAAGAGTTACTCAACAATACCAGAGAATTAGGCGGACAGTCTGAAAAAAAGGGCAGACTCGATTTTGCGCTTTGGATCAAAGCCAAACCTGAGCATATCATGAGGTGGCCTAGCCCTTGGGGAGAAGGATTTCCTGGATGGCATTTGGAGTGTTCAGCTATGAGTAGCAAATACCTTGGAGAACATTTTGACATACATGGAGGTGGTATGGACTTAATTCCTACCCACCATACCAATGAAGTAGCACAGCATCTGGCCTGTTTTCACCAGAAGCCAGTAAATTACTGGATACATACCAATATGCTTACTGTAAACGGCCAAAAAATGAGCAAGAGCTTGGGTAATTCTTTTTTACCACATGAACTGTTTTCTGGTTCTCATGCGCTATTAGAGAGAGGCTATAGCCCAATGGTAGTTAGGTTTTTTATGCTTCAAGCACATTACAGAAGTACCCTTGATTTTAGCAATGAAGCACTTCAAGCTGCAGAAAAAGGGTTTACCCGTTTAATGAATGCTTGTAAAATTGTTGATGCATTACCAGTGAGCAATCAAAATCAGGTAGATGCCCAAGCCATTCTAGAACAGGTTTATCAGTCCATGAACGAAGATTTCAATACACCTTTGGCATTGGCAGCCTTGTTTGAAGGTGTTAGGTCTATTAATGCTGTGCAAGATGGCAAATTGAAAATAGATGAAAATAACAAAGCCATCTTGGTAAAACTATACAACGAAATGGTATTTGATGTACTGGGATTGCAAACAGAAAATACACAAAATGAAAATCTCATTGATGGGGTCATGCAAATGGTTCTAGAACAACGTACATTGGCCAAGCAGCGCAAAGATTTTGCTGCATCAGATGCAATCAGAGATCAGTTAAAAGTTTTAGGCATTGAAGTAAAAGATGGTAAAGAAGGCAGCACTTATCAAATTAATTTGTAACATGAGTTATTCATTTTTCAATACTAAAAATACGCTTTTTTTTGTTGTACTGTTTTATTTGATGGCATGCGGTAACAACGAATCAAATCATAAAAAAGCAGCTACACAACCTACTCAAACGCCATATGTACAAGTATCCCCTAGTTTCAATGCAGATTCTGCGTACGAATTCGTGCAACACCAGGTAGGTTTTGGACCAAGATTCACCAACTCAGAAGGGCATACCAATTGTGGCAATTGGCTCGAAAAGCAGTTTGGATTATATGCTGACAAAGTCAGTGTTCAGAAAGCAGACATAAAAAATTTTGATGGCAAAACTTTGCACATCAAAAACATTACTGCATCATTTAACCCTGCAGCTAAAAGTAGAATTTTAATAGCTGCTCATTGGGACAGTCGTCCATATGCAGACCAAGACCTTGATGAAACCAATAAAAATGAACCCATTTTAGCGGCTGATGATGCGGCTAGTGGAGTTGCGGTGATGTTAGAAATGGCTAGGGTTTTGTCTCAAAAACAACCAGCAGTAGGTGTTGATTTTATTTGTTTTGATGCAGAAGATTTGGGTAAACCACAATTTGAAGATTCGTATTGTTTGGGTTCTCAATATTGGGCCAAAAACGCTAAAAAAATAGGTTATCAAGCCAAGTACGGTATTTTACTAGATATGGTGGGTGCTAGAAATGCCAAGTTTGTATGGGAAGGATTTAGTGTAAAGTATGCAGAGCCTGTTATTAGAAAAGTATGGGATCAGGCTGTACAATTGGGCTTCAGCAATCAGTTTTATTATTACCGTGGAGGAGGCATTACAGATGACCACTATTATGTGAATACCATTGCAAATATTCCTATGATAGATATTATCCATTTTTCAGATGAAACAAAAACTGGTTTCCCTGCTCATTGGCACACGCTTTCAGATAATATGGCTGTAATAGACAGAGTAACTCTTAAAGCTGTTGGACAAACTTTGTTGGAAACTATCTACAAAGAACAGTAATGAAATCTAGTTTTACATTTGCAGAAAATGTGTATGATGTTGTGCGATTGATTCCATTTGGTAGAGTTAGTACCTACGGTGCAATAGCAAATTATTTAGGCGCCAAAAAGAGTGCGAGGTTGGTGGGTTATGCCATGAATAACTCCCATCAAATTTTACCAGTTGTTCCTGCACATAGAGTAGTGAACAGATTTGGGCTTTTAACAGGTAAGCATTTTTTTGGGACTGAAAATGAAATGCAACGCAGGTTGGAACTTGAAGGTATTGAAGTGAAAAATGATTGCATCCAGCATTTCAAAAAAGTATTTTGGGATCCTACAATTGAATGTGCTTTATAAATTCTAACATGAATAACTTAGTAACTGAATTCAACGAATACAGACAAAAAATGAATGAGCAATTGCTAGAGTCAGACAATCTTGTCATCAAAAGATTGTTTAATTTAGACGCAAATGCCTATGAGCCAGGATCTCTTCCTGTCCAAACAAAGGAGATGCTTGGTTTGGTTGCGAGTATGGTTTTAAGGTGCGATGATTGTATCAAATACCATCTTGGTAAATGTGCAGAGCTCGGTATTACAACAGCACAAATTTTGGAAGTTTTTTCTATTGCAAATTTAGTTGGAGGTACCATTGTTATACCTCATACTAGAAGGGCTTTTGAATATTGGAATGCCTTATTACTAAATGCCAAATAGTTAGATGAAGGCCTTGCGTTTACTTTTATTTTTTTGCTTAGGCATACTCTGGCCATCAGTTTCTAAAGCTGAATCTGAACTAGATAGTTTGGAGAGTATACTCCCATTTGCAAATGATATACAAAGGGCTGAACTCTTAAACGGAATTGCCATTTTAGTGAGAAGTACCGACTCAACGAAGTCGGGTAATTATGCCAAACAAGCCTTAGCACTTTCAAGTAAAATAGATTTTTGTAAAGGGAGCGCAAGTGCCAATGTAACAATAGGCTTGTTGTTTATGGATAAAGGGCAGTATTTATTGGCAAAGCAGTATTGTTTAAAAGGGCTTTCTTCAGGTTTAACTTGCAAAGAACCTTACGCTGTTGCATTTGCTTATAGTGGCTTGGGAGAATTGTCATTCAGAAAAAAAGATTACTTAAAATCATTGCGTTTTTACCTGAGCTCACTCAAACTTTCTAAACAACTCAACGATTACAGAAGAATCGCTAGCGCATTAAAAAATATAGGGTCCATCTATGTGGTCTTGAATGATGCAAACAGATCGGAAACGTATTTGTTGCAAGCACTCGATTTATACAAGCAACTCAAAGATCAAACGAACCAAGCCGTCATTGCCAATCACCTGGCAGATGCTTATCGCATACAAGGGTATGATTTAAAGGCCCTTTATCATTACCTAATTGCACTTGAAATATATAGAGAGAGCGGTAGTGCTTTTGATGTTGCTGCAGTGTTAAATAATATAGGAACCGTTTTTTTAAATAGAAATCAATTCAAAAGGGCCTTACCGTACCTTCAAGAATCACAGTTAATAGACTTGACCATGAATGACAAGAAATCATTGGTCAAAGTTCTTGGAAGTTTAGCCAAAGTCTATTACCATTTAAATAAAAAAGATTCTGCAATGGACCTTGCTACCAGGGCTGTTCTGATAGCTGAAAATTTCAATTATCAGTCTGAACAGCTTTATGCAGTAGAAATCTTAACTAAACTTTATACGGAAGCTGGAGACCAAGCACGTGCCAGCAAGTACGAACAAACGTATCAACTCTTGAAGGCCAGACAGGCTCAAGATGAACAGCAGAGCCAGGTTTTAACCAAATCAATAGAAGAGCCAGCAGTTCCTGAAAACAATACAATGCAATTAGAAGAACCAGAAAAGGTTGAATTGGATAGTAACCCTTACCGCATGTTAAGTATTGGCTTGGCTTTGGCATTGATAATGTTAACAACAATTCTTTTGTTCTTTAAAAAAAGTTTCGGTTTTGTTAAATTCTCAAAACCTGTAGCCAAACAAGCTATTTCTTTAGATTTTTATAGAGAACTCAATTCTGCAATTCATGTATTAAAAGGGATGAGTCAACTGTCCATGGAGAGCAAAAACATGGAGGGTTTAAAAGATAATTTGTCGGCAGTTAAATTAGCAACAGATGAATTGGTGTTTTTGGTAGATAACTTAAACACACTCCAAGACATTGAAATAGGTGCTTTGCGTTCAAACAAAGAGCAGTTTTCATTGATTGGTTTTTTAGAAAATCTATTTGTTACTATTGACACAAAAGCAAAAGTAAAGCAGAACGATTTTAGACAAATGGTTTATGCTGGCGTGCCAGATTGGATAAATTTTGACAAGGGTAAATTAAATTTAGTCTTACTTAATCTATTCAATAACGCCATTCGTTTTTCAAATGGGAGTACCATTGAAGTGGAAGTTAAATTGCTCTCCAGAAAAAAAATTGGCAATCAAAATTATTCTAAACTCGAAATCAAAATTAGTGATGAAGGTCCAGGAATTAGAAAAGAAATCATGGATCTCGTTTCTAAAAATGAATTCGATAAGTTACCTCATGGTAAAGGATTAAAAATAGTTCATGCGCTCATGCATTTATTGGGTGGACAACTCAAACTTACCAGTATCAAAGGCCAGGGTGTTTTGGCCAAAATACTGTTTGAAGTGGAAGAGGTAGCAGCTCCTTTACAGCAATTAGGTTCAAAAAACTTAAAAAAACTCAATAAACTTATACTTGTTGCCGATGACAATATCATGAACCAGAAATTTCTTGAAAAAGTGCTAGTTGATACAGGTTATCAGTGTGAATGTGTTTCAAATGGTGCCGAAGTATTGGATGCTTTGAGCCAAAAACAGTACGATATGTTGTTATTAGATGTTTACATGCCTAATTTAGATGGCATAGAAACCTGTAAACGAATCAGGAGTGATCAGTATTTTAAAAGGCACAACAAAGTGCCAATTATTGGTTTAACTGCAAACACACAACCTAAAATAAAAAAGAAATGTCAAGATGTGGGCATGAATCAGGTTTTAAACAAGCCCTTCAATAAAGAGCAATTGTTACAGATTGTCAATGAATTAATCTAGTATTTTGTTCCATATTTTCGGACTTTTTTTAGCTAAAAATCGGCATTTTTAAAGATTAACATCCAAGTAAAAAAAAAAATACCCATATTTGCCACGCTTAATTTTTTTAAAATGGCTGTATTAGTTAACAAAGATTCTAAAGTTATTGTTCAGGGTTTCACTGGAAGTGAAGGAAGTTTTCATGCGCAACAAATGATTGAGTATGGAACAAATTTAGTAGGAGGTGTAACTCCCGGAAAAGGTGGTCAAACTCACTTGGAAAGACCTGTTTTTAATACGGTTAAAGATGCCGTAGATGGTACAGGTGCAAACGTTTCTATCATATTTGTACCACCAGCATTTGCTGCTGATGCCATTATGGAAGCTGCTGATGCGGGTATTAAAGTTATTGTATGTATTACCGAGGGTATTCCTGTAAAGGATATGATTCCAGTAAAAGAATATATCAAAACCAGAAACTGTACATTGATTGGTCCTAATTGCCCAGGAGTGATTACTCCAGAAGAAGCAAAAGTGGGTATTATGCCTGGTTTTGTTTTCAAAAAAGGTAAAATAGGGATTGTTTCAAAATCAGGAACATTAACTTATGAAGCAGCTGACCAAGTTGTAAAGGCTGGTTTAGGTGTTTCTACTGCAATTGGTATTGGTGGAGACCCAATTATTGGTACACCAACTAAAGATGCTGTTGAGTTATTAATGAATGACCCTGAAACAGAAGCAATCATTATGATTGGTGAAATTGGTGGAAGTTATGAAGCAGATGCAGCTCGTTGGATCAAAGCGAATGGGAATAAAAAACCAGTTGTTGGTTTCATAGCCGGTCAAACAGCTCCTCCGGGAAGAAGAATGGGACATGCTGGTGCGATTATTGGTGGTAAAGAAGATACTGCAGAAGCTAAAATGGCAATCATGCGTGAATGTGGGTTGCATGTGGTTGAATCACCAGCTGAAATTGGTGCTGCCATGATTCTTGCATTAAAAAAATAATTTTTTAGGTTTTTACCTAAGCAATGTTAAAGTGGAGTGAAAAGATCTTGAATCTGCTCCACTTTTTCTTTTTAAGGTCATTAATACAAAGTAAATACCCTCGCTTGCATCAGAACCAGATTGGTCCTTCCCGTTCCAAGCAAAATTAGCTTGTACAGATTCATACATCAATTGCCCCCATCTGTTAAAGATTGCAACCTTTACTTCGTCGCACTGGTTAATTAAGCCATCCACCTCAAAAACATCATTCATTTTATCACCGTTCGGTGAAAATACATTAGGCATTTTAAAATTATCAACAGAATCAGGTAAGAATACAATTCCATAAGCGGTGTCTGCACATACAGTTCCTGCCATTACAATCATTAAAACAGAATCGCCGTAGTATTTGCTTTCTATTTTAGTTGAAAAGAAGTCGCCGGTAATTGTTTTGCCGTCAGGTAATAACCAAGTAATAGGATCTGTTATAGTGGGGTCTTTCTTAAATGTAAATACTGAAGAACAGGTATCGATGTTGAAGTCAAATTTGGCATTTTTTAATTGGAAGTCGAATTTTAAAGCAGCGTTGCTACATCTTGGACTTGGATTTTTTACACTGAAAGCATTTGGGGTAGTTTTTAAGTCAGAAATAAAATGAACGCCCTCAGCATTAGGGCAGCTTGCACACATGCTTTGGTAAACAATTCCATTTTTATCAAACCTACTGGTTCCACCATCAACATGGTCGCCCGATACGTTAGGATTAGATCCTCCCAAAAAAGTTCCATATAGCAGAGAAGACGCATTTTTATCTAAACACATTAAGTAAAAATCTGAACCATCTGTTTGTGTTTGAAAGGCACTTGCACTCACTGGCATGCCATCAGTCCTAGAAGTGTTAATTCCACTGGTGGTCCCACCCCACGAACTCACATAAATTCTTCCACAATCATCTACCATGAAAGCGTTAATGGTTACATCTATATTGGGTCTTCCAGAGCCAAATACAGTAGACCAATTCAAAGATTTTAAATCACTGCTAAAGCAACTAATAAATTGGTGGCTGCCGCTATTTTTATAAACATTCCCTTGAACAGGCATATTGCCTTCGCTATGTCCAACAACAACCAGTTGGTTATTTGGGTCTATATCTAATGAGTAAATTTGGTCGTAGAGGTTTGTTCCCCAATATGTAGCAGCAATTAATTTTGATCCATTTCTATCGAGTTTGGCTATAAATCCATCTACACCTCCATTGTGATTAGATTGATAGGCTTCTGCAGTAATTGGGTCAATATCATTACTGCTGGTCCCACCTGAAACAATTAATTCATTTTGTTTGCTGATGTCAATGCTGTAAAGTGCATCTATTCCTGAACCACCAATAAAGGTAGACCATTCCAAATTTGTTAATGCACTGTCTAACTGAAAAATAACACCATCTTGAAAACCATTCAAAGCGTTTTTATACGCACCAATGGTTGTTGGAAAATCAACAGATTGAGTTACGCTAGTGACAATGATTTTACCATTATTGTCTGTGAGAATATCACCCCTGTAACTATCCGCAAAAAAGTACCGGGTACTGTTGTTGAAATTAAGCCCGTCATTGTCAATTCCACCCATATAGGTTGACCCAATCAATGTTTTGCCGTCTGGAGAAAATTTGCTCACTACAATGTCTGTTCTTCCTGCTATTAGGGTTTGGTAACAATTTGTTTTAGTTGGGTAATTGTTGGAATAACTACTTCCGAAAACAAGTAAATTTCCGTGTTTATCTACAACCAAACTATGGGGCACTTCATTGTTACTACCTCCTAAATAGGTTGCCCATAATAGTTTACTACCATCAGCAGCATACTTACTAATTACGATATCGCAAGGGAAATCTTTTAAGTCTTCTCCTTCAGAAGTACCACCACCAGCATAGCTCAATTGAAATGCCCCAGCGGTTACGGGATATTTGCCATTGGGTAAAAGAAAATCATCTGGGTCAGAGGCCAGTCCTCCAGTGTACATGGTACCATTTTCACCTGGGGTTGCGGTGCATCCAAAATTATCAACAGTAGAACCTGAGTAGGTAAGAAAAACCAATTCAGGGTCAATTACTAGCGCAAAATCAGGGTCGTATTTCCCAGTTATTTTATAACTTAGGATATTGCCTTTTAAATGAAATTGTATGGGGACAACAACTTCTTTTTGCTCAATAATTTGGTAGGCAAATGGTTTTCTTTCAAGCATTTCTCCAAGCGAATGTTTGATTCTGAGGTCGCCATATTCGAGCTGTAAGACGTTTGCTCCTTCAATTTGCATATTGATAGATTCAACGGCTGCATGTGGTGCACAAACAAAAGTATATTTGAGACCCTGATTACTACTCTGAATTTGTAAATCAATTTTGGGATAAATTTCTTGAAGTTGAATGTCTTGTGTAGCAGCAACTCCTTTTGCCCAATAGCGCGGATTTTTGCCTTTAAAAAAATTATAGTAATGAGGCAAAGCTTTGTGACTTTTTTTACAGTTGTCTTTTGCACCTTTAAATAACATGCGAATGC
>CANHRW010000057.1 GCA_947462865.1 Bacteroidota bacterium
ACACGTTATCCTGATAATGGATCACAACTGTTACTTTCAGGTGTTTACATTAGTCATACCAAAGAGCTTTCAAATAAGTTGATATTCACAGAAAGTATGCGTTTATCAGCCATCCATTTAAAAGCCCGATTCAAAGACAAAAGTTTTTATTCATTTTTACCCGACCAATTCGCTCAAAATTATCTTGGGTTATGTGGTAATATTGGAATGGTATGGATGCCCTCTCAAAAAATAAGAATTACCTTTCAATCAGCAACCGGATTTAGGGCACCTAACATAGATGATATTAACAAAATTTTTGACAGTCAATCTGGCAAACAACTTATAGTTCCAAACAGCCTATTGAAACCCGAAATTACTTGGACAAACGAAGCTGGCATAACGTTTAAGCCAAATAAAAAAACAACCATCCAAACTCAATGCTTTCAAACTGTATTGTTTGATGCCATGGTAATTGCTCCAATTCAAATTAATCAATTAGATAGTCAATTTTATGATGGCAGATTAACACGCACCTATAGTCCTCAAAATAAACAATTAGCGACTATTTACGGCACTGCTGTAGAACTGAATTATGAACTCTATCAGAACCTAAAGTTTGATGCGAGTATGGTTGTTACAATTGGTAAAATTTTAACAGACAGTATCATGCCATTGGATCATATTCCTCCTATTTACGGCCGAATTGGTTTAAATTATCATTCAACAAAAATTGATGTTCGTTTATGGACTGTTTTTAATGGACAAAAAGCAGCAAAAGACTATTATTTAAACGGAGAGGATAATTTCCAATATGCAACGGCAAACGGTCTACCAGCATGGTATACATTAAATATACAACTAGATTGGTTTCCAGACAAAAAAAAGAAAATTCAACTGAGTAGTGGCATTGAAAATTGTTTAGATTTAAACTATAGAACATTTGGAAGTGGCATCAGTGCCCCAGGAAGAAATTTCAAATTAGGCGTCGCAATCAAAATATAAAATCAATTAAAAATGATAAGTATCTTGACTAAATATAACTGAGCGCATAGATACAGATCCTAAATCAAAATGGGTATTAAAAAATTGATGGGTATCGTGTTTGTCACTCAATCCTAAAGTATACAACAAAGGTAAGTAATGGTCATTACTTGGATGCGCTAAACTGGCAATGCTACCCAATTTTTGGTAATTGATGAGTTCATTGTATTGATGTGTATCTATTTGATTTTTCACAAATTCATCAAAATCGTTTGCCCAATCGTATTCACCGCCTTCCCATTTCACTTTTTGAAGGTTATGAACCACATTGCCACTTGCAACAATTAGTACACCTTTGGTTCTTAAAAACTGTAATTGTTTGCCTAAATCAAAATGGTATTGCAAGGGCTTATAAAAATCAATACTTAATTGGTAAACTGGAATATTGGCCATTGGATACATCGGTAAAAGAACTGACCATGTTCCATGGTCTAAACCCCAATCTTCTGTTCCAAAAATTTTGGGTTCTTTAATGGCATTTATAGTTTGGCTTGCAAAATCTGTAGCTCCAGGAGCTGGATATTGCTGACGAAACAATTCATCAGGGAATCCACCAAAATCGTGAATGGTTTTTGGGTGTGCATTGGTAGTAACAAAACTACCTCTGGTTAACCAATGAGCAGAAATGCATAAGATAGCTTTTGGCTGAGGCAATTGTTTACCAAGTAATTTCCAGGTCCTGCTAAAAGAATTATCTAGAATGGCATTCATTGGATTGCCATGCCCAATAAACACAACAGGCATTTTAGGTGTACTTTTTAAATAGGTCAACCCCCGACCAAAAACTTGTATGTCTTGCATGGCACTATAAAGAGAAAGAGAAGAAGTTATTTTGATAAAATCTTTGCGTTTCACCTACATAAACGAAATTAAACGTTTACAAACGGATAACAAACGACTTCACAAGGAAACATTCCAGAATTTTGTAAGGTAAATTTTATAATATGAACTCATTAAGAAACAATGTGCACCTCATTGGTTATGTTGGTGCCAACCCCGAAATCAAAACCACTACTTCAGGTAAAAAAGTTGCCAATTTTGACATTGCCACTACCGATGTGTTTTATGACCCCAATGGAGAGAAACAAACCGAAACCATGTGGCACAATATGGTTGCGTGGGGTAAAACAGCCGAAATTGTAGAAAAATTTTTGTCAAAAGGAAAAGAGGTAGTCATTCAAGGCAAAATTGCAAACAGAAGTTACTTGGATAAAAACGGTGTTAAAAAATACATTTCGGAGATCCTCGTACAAGAAATGTTGCTGGTTGGTGGTCCCAAAAAGGAAGAAGCCTAATTTATACTTCTCTGATTCACTGACAGATGAAACTTAAACTTGTAAATTTTGTTGGGTTTTTAGAGCTAAATTGATTGAGTTTATTCCTGCGGAATTAGGTATAACTTGTGGATACTTATTCAGTAAGAGACATCTTTTTAACTCAAAGTTGCATGTATTTTTGGTAAGATTTATAAAAGAAAGAAATGAGTACCGACGTAAAAGAAAAATTAAAAGCACTGCAGCTTACCATGGATAAGCTTGACAAAGCTTATGGCAAAGGAACAGTAATGAAAATGGGTGACCAGAAAATTGACAATATAGAATCATTGTCAACTGGGTCGCTGTCTTTGGATATTGCATTGGGAATAGGCGGATTTCCAACGGGCAGAATCATTGAAATTTATGGTCCAGAGTCGTCAGGAAAAACAACATTATCTATGCATGCCATTGCAGAAGCACAAAAAAAGGGTGGAATTGCAGCCTTTATTGATGCTGAACATGCTTTTGATAGAAACTATGCAGAAAAGCTTGGGATAGATGTAGAAAATTTGATCATATCGCAACCTGATGACGGTGAGCAAGCGCTAGAAATAGCTGATGCACTTATTCGCTCGGGTGCAATCGATATTATTGTAATTGATTCAGTTGCAGCACTGGTACCTAAGGCGGAATTAGAAGGTGACATGGGTGAAAGTAAAATGGGATTGCAGGCTCGCTTAATGTCTCAAGCGCTAAGAAAGCTCACCGGTACCATTAACAAAACTGGATGTATTTGCATATTTATTAACCAGCTTAGGGATAAAATTGGTGTGATGTTTGGTAGTCCTGAAACAACTACTGGCGGTAATGCTTTGAAATTTTATGCCTCTGTTCGTTTAGATATTAGAAGAATTGGTCAATTGAAAGATGGTTTGGATGTTATTGGTAACAGAACAAAAGTGAAAGTTGCTAAAAACAAAGTTGCTCCACCTTTCAGAACGGTTGAATTTGATATCATTTACGGAGAAGGTATTTCTAAACTTGGTGAAATCATCGACTTAGGAGTTGATTTAGAAATTATCAAAAAGAGCGGATCTTGGTTTAGCTACAATGAAACCAAATTGGGTCAGGGAAGAGATGCAGTAAAACAATTGCTTACCGATAACCCTGAACTCTGCAATGAAATTGAAGGTTTAATTAGAGAAAAAGCCAATGGAGGCGAAGTTTTTAAATCAAATGAAAACGAATAGTTCCAAAGGCTTTTTTAAAAGTAGGCCGAGCGTATGCTCGGCCTTATTTTGTTAAGAGAGGGGTATTTGAGGTTTTGTTATTTACAGGAGTAAGAATAATTGGTTATTTCAGGTTCCGAACCAATTGTATTCATTATTTGTTTCGTTATTTTACCATTTGCATCAAATTCATAGGTAAAAATGGTATTGAATGTATTCTGACTATCTATAATTTTTGAAACAGGGTACTTACTAAACAGAGTGATTTCATTAATTGGATTGGAACCTAAAACTATTAATTTTTGAAAAGTATGTATTCTATTGTCTATGTACTTATTTGAATAAGAATAAGAAAATGTTCCTTTTAAGAGTGGGATATTTTTTGACAAATTGATAAACTCATAATTAGCAGAAGTAATTTTATCCCCTATATATGCAAAATTGATTTTATAATAGTATGACAAGATTGGAACATTTAGTGAATCATATGAATAATTAAATGATTCTACAGAACTAATTTGATCAGTTTCTCCTATGTATGTATATAGCTTATTGCTATTGTTATCATAATACGGTCTTATATTTACAGGCCTATTCAAATTGTCATAAACTATATAAAAGTAAGGCATACCATAAAATTGAGTATGAACTGTATCGCCAAAACGCTTAAAGAAAATATATCCATAAGCATAAATTGAGCTATCTGGGTTATACTTAATAGAGTCAGAATTCATTTTATTCATCAAACAATTTTGAGTCTCATCAATTGGCTGATTTATTTCAGGCGTTGAACTAGCACTGTCTTTTTTACAAGCATTGATTGTAAATAATACCAAGCCTAAAATGAATAAAATTGATTTTGTTAAAGTTGTTTTCATGGTATGAAATTTAACTTTAACAAAGTTGAGCGCTTAAAAAAACAGAACCGAATTGAATTCCAATTATGCAAAGATGTATTTATTGCAGATTTCACAAATAGCCTATAGCTACTTGGCATAAATTGCAATAATTGATAAAAAAGACTTTTTCAACCCAAAAATTGAAGAATTGGTTGCAGGTATTGACTGCATTTATTGGTATGAAATTGCTCAATAAAAGTTGCTTTGCTTGAATCATCATGTACATTTTGACAAATCAATCTAAATGCTTCATTGGGAGATTTGACAATTTTAGAATGGCTCAATTGTAACAAATCAGAAAGCCCTCCATTGGCATAACCAATTACTGGGGTTCCCACAAGTATACTTTCATGTGCTGTTCTATTCCAGCCTTCTTGATAATTGCTCAAAGCCAATGTCCATTGAGCAGCAGCCATTCTTTTTAAATATGCCGAGTGATCTTCACATATGATCTCATAAAATTCTTGATGGCATTGTTCTTCAGGAATATTTGAACTAAAATAGCATATATAGCCTTGCATGTTCAATTGTTTGGCTAATTCGGTAATTGCTGGGTCGTTTTTCCAGCTCCATTGCCCTAAATGTATGTAGTTGGATTTTATTTGGGTTCTGTATGATTCGTAATCAATTGAATTGAACAAGTTGGGAAATAAAAAAACATGAACATGCGGGTAATTTTGTTGTAGTTCTTTCAACCAAAATGGAGAAACTACAATAATACCTATGCGTTGAATTTTAAAACGATTTAAAACATATAAAAAAGATTGAAGGTATATTTTATAAAATTTGGAACTAGGTACAGACCAATCTAAATGATGCAATACAACCAATGATTTAAATTGTTGATTCAATACCTGTTTAAACAATACAACCCAAGACATTCTACTGACAACTAGAGCAGTGTGCAATGAATGAAGGACTTTAAACGAAATGGATTGCAGTTTAAAATAGGCAAATAATCCTATGAAAAATTGGGAAAATCGAATTGTTGAGAATTCAATTTTAGCCGATTTTTTCTCAAGCGCTTTACAAAGCGCCTTTGCAAAAAACAATTCATGTAAATGTCCTCCGGTAATGTGCTTACCATAGGAAATATAACTAATTTTCAATTTACTTCTTAGAATTGCTTTCTAGTTGAGAAAAAGCCATCATTTCTTTCATGGATTTTTGCATGCCATCTAGAGAACCATCTAAAAATATGACATTGCCTTTCCCATGTTCTGCAAAATTTTTCACTGATTCGGTCCACATACTAAATAAAATAAAAGATGCATCTAAATTATTATCCTGCATGGTTTTAGCAGCCACACTCATACCCTTTGCTACTTCTTCTCTGAACAATGCTATACCCTGACCTCTTAATTGAGCAGCTTCCATCTCTGCTTGTGCAGCTATTTTGATTGCATTCCCTTCAGCTTCAGCCGCTTTAGTTTTAGTAATTAACAAAGCCTGACCTTCATTTTCTGCAGCTGATTTCATGTTGTTAGACGCTACAACTTTTGCCATTGACTTCATTACTTCTTCATCAAAATTGATATCGTTGATTTGTAAATCAATTAAATGATACCCCCATTCTTCGAGGGTTTTGTCCATGTTCTCTTTTACTGCTTCGGTAATTTCTCTGCGAAGTCCTAAAATTTCCGCCTGCTTTTTAGTGGCTACATATGCTCTAATTGAACCTTCAACTGAACGAGTTAATGCTTGCATGAAATTTCCAGTATCGATGAATTTAAATGCTACATTTTTAATGGTTTCTTCATCTTGATTCAAAACTGAATACAACAACATTGCTGTAAAATTTACATTGGCTTGGTCGATAGTTGTAGCATTGAACCCCAATTCTACAGACCTATTTTGAATAGAAATTTTCCTGAATACTGCTTCAATAAAAGGAACTTTAAAGTTTAAACCAGGGTAAAGTATTCGGTTGTATTTTCCAAAAATGGTTGTTACGGCAACCAAACCTTGTTGAACAGTTGTAATTGATAAAAAAATAACAACAATTAGCAGAGATAAAAGAATCAATATGGACATAGATTTGAATTTATTGAGGTAAATTTAACCAATAAATTACATATTAACGCATCAAATAAATCTTACCTGTATTCGCTTTAAAATACTTCTCGTTTTCTCCATTATTAACTGGAGTGATTTCGAGCTGCTTACCTTTTAACTGCGTGTAAACAGTGTAAAAATAGACGCCATTTGCTAACTGATCACCAAATTGGTCTTTCCCATCCCAAAACCAAGAAGTAATGTTGTTACCAATATGTAAATGCCCCAATTCTGATTGACTTACCTCCTTTACCAATCTTCCATCTACTGTGAAAATTCTGATATTGATTTTTTCAGGTAGTACCGAACCAGTTAAAGTGAAAACAAATCGCATTTGAGAGGTAAACGGGTTGGGATAGGGATAAAAATGTGAAATGGTAGATGCATTTCTGACTTGCATTTCTAATTCAATTGGCTGAACAGTCCAATTGCCAATTCTATCAACTGCTTTTGCACGTAGTGTGTATATCCCATCAATATCAAAAACAGGATTGTAACTTAAAACCACTTGACTATTTTGACCTAAAGCATTTAAGTACTTAATATTTGAAGTCTGTAATTGAATTGTTTCAAATTGCGTTTGATTGGGCTTTCTGATTTTCAATTCAAAGGGGATGCTGTCAACATTATTTACATTTAAGTCTGACATGCGTAATTCTATTTCGGGCATAGATGACACCAATTCTCCAGAAATAATTTTTCGACCATCTACTAGTATTTCTAATGCTGGAGCTGAATTGTCAGGTATCACCTGAAAATAATCCTTGAAATAATTGTTTGAATAATTCACTTCACGGATCATATGGTTCGGATTGATTGCTATTTCAATGGCGGATTTACCTCTTAAAAATTGACTTGAAAATGAGACTTCTAAATAAGTGGTATCTAAACCTAGTAATGGTGCTATAACGCTCTTTTTAAAATAAACTTGATGTTGTAAAGAATCAAGTATTTTCCATTGAATTTCACAAGAATCAGCAGGTGTAGTAGAAATGTTTCGAATAGGTAATTTAAGTGTAACTTGATCTCCTTGCACAATCTGATTTGGACTAAATATTACCCCATCAAAAGGATCAACTACTAATTCAGGCAATGGGTGATATGTCAAGGTCCAATTAGACAATTGGGCAGGTGTTCTATTGACGCTATCTATAAAATTGAATCTGAATTTGAGGTATTGGTATTTTTTTTTGATAAAATCTGCAATTGAAATGGAATCAAATAGCGTTGATTCGAAAAGCATTGAATCCTTTGATTGCGTATTTTTAACAAAACATTGAAGAGCTATTTTGTCTGAAGGTTCAAGAGATTTAAATTCAGCTTTAAACTTATCAAAATATGCAGCAGGGCCTATCCATTGGGTCTCAATAGAGCCACTATGCCATTTACCAATCACCTGCTTATTCACTTTCAAATAGTTGATATCTTGAGGTTCGTTTGGCAAGGGTGGCAAATGAACATTTCCTGCCAATTCAACATTGCTTACCGTATCTTCTATAGATTGTAAGGGGTTTGCTTTTGAACCAATGATTGCCCAAGCAGAATTGTCGGTTTGAAGCTGAATTGCTTTGTTGCCTCCAATTGATGAAAGAGCTTGTTTAGTAGCCGTTTGCCAAAATTGAATATTGCTAGCATACCTTGAAAACATTGCGATTTCAAAATGATCAGGAACAGACTGAATAAACTGCACCAATTCTTGCTCCCCTGAAAGTGTATTGGTATTGAATGTATAATATCGGTTACTGATATTACTTTTGTTGTTTTGAACGTAGGTACAATTAAATGGGAAAGCAGAAATTTCTTGGGGCATAGCAACCAAATTCGGATCAAAAGCCAAGGCTACAACACCTTGAGAAATGCAATTGCCCACTCCTTCATTCAACAAATAGGGTTCATTCACTCCCATCATTCGATGGTCCCACCTTCTGTTCTCAATACCAATATTCCACAAGTTGTTTTGAAAATTAAACCGTTTGAGAGATGGATCAGGTATGAGCTGCTGCAGGGTACTCTCTTGCATGAATTGGTTAAAATTTGATTGTGAAAATTGATTAGAAACGCGTTTGTCCTTTTTAAACGTACCTATTACAAAAACTGAATCTTCAACTGATTTGGCTCTCCACCAATATACCGTGCTATCTGTTGCATTACAAACAATTGGATGTTGGAAGAGATTGGTTTTAGAAGTTTGTAAATACTGCTGATACGCAAAACTGTTAGTCAGAAATGTAGGTGCTGTATCAATTTCAAAGAGTATGTTACCGGTTGTTAATTGTTGTTTGATTTTTTGAACCGATAGCATTATCGTATCAGATGAACTGTTGGAAAACTGCAGCGGAAATAAGGGCTGCAAACCACTTCCAGGTAAATAAAAAACAAAATGCGCTTGGTTGTTTGCTGTATTGTATTCATGTAAACTATCGGCAATTACCAATTGAAAATCCAATTCGTTAAGCCCGGCTTGATCAGGTAAAATTCCACTTAATGTATAAACAATAGTATCGGCGTTGTTTGGTATAGGAAAACGTAAACTGGGCAATTGAATTTGTACTTGATTGGGCAATGTTCTTTTAACCAATATTGTTACTGTATCAGCAATAGATTTCCCTAAATTTTTTACCAAAAATGCTATTTGAATTTGAGCAAGTTGGGCATGTATAGAAGGGGTTTGTATCCAAACGGATTGGTCGTCAATTTGTAAGTCGGGCACCGTGGGTTGATACAATAAATAGGCAGGATCTCCTTGTAAAATCAATTGTCTGGCGTGTTCAATTTTATATAAATCTTTGTCAACTGTAAATTGATTCAAGGCCTGTTGTAATTGTACACCAATTGAGCCAAAATGTGTTGCCATGGATTGGTATACCTGTTCCATTTGCGCAAACAATGGACCATTTAAAGTTAAATTAGAATGCGCCAACCATCCTATTGCACCTTTGTTTGGACTGCATAAATAATCCTTCGCATAAATTTTACCTGATCCTTGAGGAGAAAGAGTTGCCGGATTACCAATTGCACAACCATTGAAATAATAAAAAGCTGGCTTGTGCGATTCGGTTAAATCAGAAATACTCCCTATAGGAATATCTAACACACTCAATGATCCATGTCCTAAAAACGTAAACAATTGTAGCCCTTGATTCTGATACTTGACAAGCTGAGCCAATTGATTTTCCGTTTGAGGATTTTTATTATTTTGATTGAAAGTATGTACTTGATAGCCCAAATTGTTATTTTCAATGATGGGTTTGAGCCCATTTAAAACTTGGGTATAGGGCAATTGTTCTGATTGGTAATCGGTACCACCACTTACATGCAATGCTTGTTTTTTCCACCAAGCTAAGACACTAGAATTGTTTTCTGATTCTTGTATTTTATTGAGGTAATGCAACACTTCTTCGTTGGTTGATGCTGGTAAACGACCAGTGGCATATGCAGGGAAATAGGAATTGCTATTTAATTTTTCGGTATACAATTGGTCTGAAGGTGGATCTCCAATAGTTGGCACTAAATTGTCTGAAATACTTTGCTGGTTTTGTTTTAAAATATCTACTTGGTAACCCTTTCCCAATAAGAATAAAAAACGAGGTGCTTTTTTTTGCAATTGGTTTAAATGACGACACAATCTTTGAATGGCAAGTGGATGCTTGAATCCGTAAGTATAGGTATTTGCTAAATCTTCTATCAAAAACAACCTTGTATGGTAT
>CANHRW010000058.1 GCA_947462865.1 Bacteroidota bacterium
GGTGGCTCAGGTAAAGTTGGGAAAACAATATTTTTCTTTTTCCAATTTTTTAAGAAGTCTAATTTAGACATGATTTCAGACTCAGTAATGTCTCCAACAATGGTTAAAGTAGCAAAATCAGGTCCGTAGAACTTATCGAAATAATTTTGAATGTCTTTTACTGAAATTGATTTAATTGATTTTAAAGTCCCTTCAACAGGCTCTGCCGCAATCGTTTTACCAAAAATCAATTTATTGAAAGCCAAGTTGGCTGTTGCACCCGCATCAAATTTTTCTGAATTGATGCCTTGGTATGTTTGGGATTGGTTCAATTTGAATTCATCTGAATTGAATTTTGGTCTCATTAATTTTTCTTCAAACAATCTCAATGTAGCATCTATGTTCTTTTTCAATGTAATTACTTGAACTGTTGTTGCATCTGAAGAGGCACCAAAGCTAATGGTACTGCCTATTTTTGCTAACTCATTTTCAAATTGCTCAGCAGTAAAGTTCTGTGTTGCTTCCTCCATCATGTCTGCAGTTAAACCTGCCAAACCTGTTTTAGCAGGATCTCCAGTTGCAATGTTTCCGCCCTTCATAGTTAGCAATAAAGTGACTACAGGTGATTCTTTAGATTCACTGCCAATTACTTTGATACCATTTTGCCAAGTAGCTGAGTAAAATGAAGGAATTTCAGGAGATTTTGAAGCACCAGCATCAGGTCTTCTGCTTCGGTCAAAATTGTCTTTTGGTGTTGTATATGAGAGGCCCTTGTATTCCAATTCTGATTTTACTGATGTTCCTGAACTGGTTTGTGATTTGGTTTCTTCCTTAGAAACTGCTGCGTTAGCCCTTTTAGGGAATACATTCACCATCACATATTTTCTATTCTTAATATACGTTTGGTAAACACGCATGATGTCTTCTTTGGTTACTTTTTGGTAACGGGCCAATTCATCGTTCATGTTGTAGTTTTTATCCAATCTTGGGTTGCCATGTGAAGTATACCATAAAGAACTGATGGTGCTTGCTCTACTGGCCACACTTTGCATGCTAAAAATAACGCTACTCTCTAAACTTCCTTTAGCTCTTGCCAAGTCGTCGTCGTTAATGCCATTTTTTTCAAACTCTTCTAATGTGCTTGCGACCATTTTTTCAACATCAATGTCGCCATCAATATTTGGTAATGGCAATACAGCCAATGTAAACTCACCAGCTAATTCGCTTGACGAGTGGAAAACTGATGCTTCATAAGCTTTTTCAGATTTGATAAAGTTTTTGTAGAAAATAGAATTGTTTCCAGATCCTAATACGGTTCCTAATAAATCCAAAGCAGGCTCATCTGCATGGTAACTTTTTACAGTTGGATATACTATATAATACAATGGCAAAAATACATTGTCACCATAGTTTGCATAACGGTTGTCCGGAAGCCTAACTGGTTCAATTCTTTGAGCTCTAACCTCAGGCCCTCTTGGGATGGTGCCAAAATACTTTTCAGTTAATTTAACAACATCTGCCGGAGTTACATCTCCAGCAACAACTACACAGGCATTGTTTGGTCCATACCAACGCATGAAGAAATTTTTCAAATCATCTACATTTACGCGGTCTAAATCTTCTAAATAACCGATGGTTGGCCAGCTATACGGATGACCTGATGGGTATAAAGTTGCATCTTTGATTTCATCTACTTTTCCATAAGGTCTGTTGTCTACACGCTCTCCTTTTTCATTTTTTACGGTTGAACGTTGAACTTCAAATTTCTTTTGCGTGACAGAATCTAATAGGTAACCCATTCTGTCTGCTTCTAACCACAAAGCAGTTTCTAAATAATTAGAAGGCATGGTTTCAAAATAATTGGTTCTATCACGGTTAGTTGTTCCGTTCATTTGACCACCAGCACCTTGTACAATTTTAAAATGCTCTTCGTCTTTAACGTGTAATGAACCTTGGAACATCATGTGTTCAAAGAAATGTGCAAAACCAGATTTACCAGGTGTTTCTCTAGCCGAACCAACATGGTAAGTGACTTCAACATGTACAATAGGATCTGAATGGTCTTCATGAACAATTAGTGTTAAACCGTTTGGCAAACGGTATTTTTCGTAGGCAATTTTAAGTTCACCTGGGTTGGCTGTTACTTTTTCAATTAATTGTGTTTGTGTTGGCAAGTTTGCCGAACCTGCAGGTTGTTGGCCAAATAGCATTCCTGATTGTTGAAAAAGGAATACGGCCATGAGGATTTTTACAATTGCTTGTTTCTTCATATCTGATGGTATAAGTGTTTTTGTATTTAAATCGCTGCAAAATAAGGCTAATAAGAGATTGCGACAAATTTTTTATTTACTTTTAAGTTGAATTCTTTGTGTCATATTGTGTAAAAAAATAGCCGAATGTGTACAACCAAGTATAATTTGACTTTTGATTTTTAACAAAGCACGTTACTTTCGTAGCTGATAAAAACAGAATAACTGAATCATGAAAAATCGTTTTATACTCATTACCGGACTCATTTTATTGGCAACAGCTTTTAGACTTATTGGGCATCTGCCAAATTTTACACCACTTGGAGCAATTGCATTGTTTTCAGGGGCTTTAATTTCTAACAGATACATGGCTATTGTAGTCCCTTTTTTGGCTTTATTCATCAGTGATTTATACATTGGTTTGTATGGATATGAAATGATTGTTCCCTATTTAGGGTTTGGCTTAACCATTTTAATGGGTTTTCTGTTGAGAAAAAAAGCAGGAATAGTCAATGTACTTGGTGTTACTATGTTGAGCAGTTTGGTGTTCTTTTTGTTTACCAATTTTGCACTGTTTTATCCGACAACTTTGTACCCTCATACTTTTGATGGTATTATTTCATCGTATTTGGCAGGTATTCCTTTCCTTAAAAATGCCATATTAGGCGATGTATTTTATGCATCAGTTTTGTTTGGAGCTTATTATTTGATTACAATAAATGTACCTTTCTTTAAGAAAGCAGCATAAACCTATTCCATTTTTAAAATACTGAATCCTCGATATTTGAAGATATCGGGGATTTTTTATTGTTAACTGATACAGCATGGTTTTAACTTGAAGAAAATTTACCATGTACACAACTGAATTACATAACGAACGCATTGCTCAAATGACTTTCGTGTATGTATACCTAATTTACCTGGTCAAAATAATGAGGAAAGGCCGAACAGAATTAGAACTTTTACTAATTATAGAATGGTTGACAGGATATAATGCCTCAGAAATAAAATGGTTAATTGCCGAAAAAGTGAATTTTCAGGAGTTTTTTGAAAAGGCGCATCTCCATCCAAATGCACACAAAATTACAGGAATGATTTGTGGCTATAGGATTGAAGAATTAGAAAATGCAATTACTCGTCAGGTTCGGTACCTAGATAAATTAATAGATGAATTGGCCAAAGGTAAAACCCTTGAAAAAGTAATGAGGTAGTTTGCTAAATCTCAAAACTACTTTGTATCCATCCCCCTCCTATTACATCATTGCCTTCATAGAAAACAGCCGATTGGCCGGGTGCAATACCTTTTACATCCTGTAAAAAAACTACTTTCATTTGGTTATCTATTTGTTCTAAAATAGCCGTAGCACCTGAGTCTTTGTACCTGATTTTAGTAATACTCTCAATGGGTTTATCTAATTGGGCATATTTTTGGAGATTCAAATTTCGAACCAGCATGCCCTTTTTCTTTAATTCTTCTTCTTTGCCTATGACAACTGTATTGGTTTCAGGAATGATTTCTAGAACAAACATGGGTTCTCCAAAGGCCAATTCAAGTCCTTTCCTTTGACCAATTGTGTAAAATGGGTATCCTTTGTGCTGGCCCAATACTTTTCCTTGCGTGTTTATGAAATTTCCACCTGCAACACTGGCTTCTAGTCCAGGAACTTTGTGTTTTAAAAATGAGCGGTAATCGTTGTCAGGTACGAAACAAATTTCATAGCTTTCAGCTTTTTTGGCCAGTTCTTGGTAGCCCCAATCTAAAGCCATTTGTTTGATGTCTGTTTTATGAAAGCCTCCCAATGGGAATTTGGTTCTCGACAAACTTTCTTGGGTTAACCCCCACAATACGTATGATTGGTCTTTGTGTTCATCTAATCCTTTTGAAATGACATACCTGTTGTTTTCAAACCTGGTTTGGGCATAGTGGCCTGTTGCAATAAATTCACAATCCAATTGGTTGGCCCTTTTTAACAAAGCTTCCCACTTGATATGGGTATTGCATAAAACACAGGGATTGGGTGTTCTACCAGCCAAATACTCTTCTACAAAATTGTCTATGACATAGTCTCCAAATTCGTCTCGGATATCTAAAATCATGTGGTGAATACCATGTTCTACGGCAATACTTCGGGCATCGTTGATAGAATCTAAGCTACAACAGCCTGTTTCTTTTTTGCTGCCTCCACTGTTTTGGTAATCCCAAGTTTTCATGGTAATCCCAATCACTTCATAGCCTTCTTCTTTTAACATCACGGCTGCAACAGTGCTGTCAATTCCGCCACTCATGGCTACCAAAATTTTACCTTTCTTACTCATTCACTGCAAATATTGCGTTAATTTTTGGTTCTACACACCATTGTCAAATTATACCTCATTGTTTCTGACTGTAAATTGAATGGTTGTTCCTTTTCCGGGTTCACTTAAAATGTTCAATTGACCACCGTTGTGTTCAATGTATTCTTTACAAAGCATCAGTCCAAGTCCTGTTCCTTTTTCATTTTCTGTACCATAGGTGCTGAATATTTCCGATTTATTAAAAATAGCCCCAATGGCATCTGCTTGCATGCCAATACCAGAATCACTTACACTGATTAAAGTGTATTTTTCATTAACAATGTTTGCATTCAATTCAATATTCCCATTTTTATCAGTAAACTTAATTGCGTTATTGATTAAGTTTCTTAAGATAAAACTGAGTTGGTGTTTGTCTACATATACCAACATTCGTTGATTGATTTTATTGTGAATTTGCAATTCCTTTTCAGCTGCTTGAGGTGTATACAATGTAATTTTATCCTGAACCAAACTTCTAATATCAATCAGTTCAATACTTGATTTTACACCATTGAGTTGGTTGGTAGACCAAACTAAAAGGTTTTCAAGTGTTAAGTTTAAACTGTCTATGTTTTTACGAATATTCTTCAAATATTTCGCTAAATCATCTCGGCTTAATTCGTTGTCATCTGCAAATTTTAATAAAGTTGCCAATGATTTTAGAGGGGAACGCAAATCATGAGAAACAATTGAAAAAATGCGGTCTTTGATATTGTTCAGCATAAGCAGTTCTTCAGTTTTAACTTGAATTTGTTGTGTTTTATCAATGATAACTTGCTCTTGCCTGATTTTAATGTTTATTAGTTTTTGAGATAATAAAGCTGCTTTGTGCCCAGTTCTCGTAAATTTATTGATGAGGATAAACGATTGTGCAAATGTGAAAATTAAAATGCCATAAGGAACCAAATAAGCAGTATTGAGTAATTGTTGGCTATACAAAATATCATTGATGCCTAGCAAAACAACTAATAAACAAACCCCAGTAACTATGATTGAATAGGGTCTTTTCTTGAAATATACTTTTAACAAGAAATAAGCCAAATACAGCAATTGGATGCCAGCCAATACCAGGTAATAACCCATCCAAACTGAGCCAATTTCTATAGGAGACCATAAAAAAACCAAAAAACAAATTCCATTTATCAGACTCAAAAGCTTTGTAATAACTGATTTACTGTCTCTTGGAAACAAATGATGTATGTACATTATACCAAAAAATACCATGCATTGCATGGAAATGAATTCAGCTTTTACCAATATATCAAATGGTATGGGTATTTCCATTTGCCTAAATAACATTTCACCTGTTGAACATATTCTCAATGCTGCGCCCATACAAATCATTACAAAAAACAAACTTGTTTGGTCTGATTTGTTGAACAAATACAAAAAGAAAAACAACAACGCCATGGATAAAAATACACCTAAAATAAGGGTATTACCAATTAGCAAAAGGTTTGATTTTTGTTTGATCTGAGATTCCGTGCCTATTTCAATATCAGACCATACACCTCCTACCCTGTATTGGAAATTTGAAACTTCTAACAAGATCTCTATGCTATCGGCAGTTGATTCAAAATATACAGTTTGTGGAATATAATCGGGGCTTTCGGTTTCTTTTGATTGTGCAAAATTACCAGCAGCACAGAGTAGTTTTTTGTTGATATACAAACGAAAAGAGGTTCCAATTTGCCCTATTCTTAAACCTAAAATACTTGATTTTGGATAAGGGTTTTTAAGGATCAATTGGTATGTTCCGTATCCAGTTTGTTGAATACTAGCGTCATGCCAAGAATCAGGAATATGAATAATTAGTGGTGATTGATTGGTTTTACCAATACCAGCAGCTGTCTCCTTCCAATAAAATTTCCAATTGCCAGATAAATAATTGATTTGAGAAGTTTCTAATACAATTTCTTTAAGAGCAGATGCCTGCAAATTATTACACAAAACCGCTATAAGCCACGTGCAAAAAAATAAAAAGTATTTGATTGAATTTTTCAAGTTGTCGAAATTACCACTTTATGCAATTAATTTCGCAATATTCATAACAGATGTCTGTATTTATTGAAATCATACAATTTTTAAATAGTCATGCCATACCAATTCAGGTATTGGATTCAATACCTTATACCATCTTTTCTGATGAACCACGCATTCAAATTCTTGTAATAGATGATCAATCATTTGACAAAAAAATAACGTTGAATCAACTACGTAAAAATGCTATTTTAGAGGGGTTTAGATTTGTAATGATACCTGAACAATTATGGCATAAAAACCAAGAATTGGTTCAAAATAGGTTGCTAAGTTTATGGAAAATAAGGAATCGTATTTTGGCGAAAGATTGTTTGATTGACAGAGTAGACAAAGAAACCAGCAATCTGTTCTTAGAAAAAAATCATTTTTTTGGAGCATGCAATGCCAAGCACAGATTGGGTTTATACAATAAAATGGGCGAACTACAAGCGCTTGCTACTTTTGCAAAACCACGTTTAATGACCTATGAACACACACCCTACTATTCACATGAATGGTTGCGTTACGCCTCATTGAGTCATACAACAGTTGTAGGAGCCATGGGTAAATTGTTACAAGCATTTTTACTTGAAACCAAAGCTCAACATGTAATGACATATGCTGATTTGAATTGGGGAATTGGTCGTTCATTTGAAAAACTGGGTTTTAAGTCACAATCTGTTAAAACAGATTTAGGAGAAACTATGGGCGCCAGTATGAAGTATACATTAGATTTAAGACCACATGAAACAGCTATTTGATTCTATTTTAATTTTAGGACCTACGGCTTCAGGAAAAACCAAATTGGCTGTTCAATTGGCTGCACATTTAAACTCGATAGTTATTTCTGCCGATTCCAGACAGGTATACAAAGAACTCAATATAGGTAGTGGTAAAGATTTGTCTGAATATGTTTTTGCAAATAAGAAAATTCCATACAGGCTCATTGATTGTTGTACATTGGAAAAAGAATTCACTTTGGTTGATTTTATCAAAGCAACACAGGCTCTTAAAATTGAAATCGAATCAAACAATATCTTGCCAGTAATTTGTGGAGGATCAGGCTTGTATATTGAATCTATGCTTAAGCCTTTTGATTTGTTTGATGCAGCTGTTGACAAAACTTACAGAGCCTATCTAGAAGCATTAACTTATCAAGAATTACAAGAATTGATAAATCAACTACCCGTTAAAATAGAGGTTAATGCATTGAACCGATACCAATTGATTCGTAAAATTGAACACAGTCAATATAAAGCCAAACCCCTGATAATAAAACCATATAGGCCAATTGTATTTGGTTTAAATTTAAATTCAGAGCTTCGCTGGAAAAGAATTCAAGACCGACTCAATAGTCGTTTTCAACAAGGAATGGTAGCTGAAGTTGAATCCTTACTTCAATTAGGTATTAGTCCAGAAAGGTTAAAAAGATTGGGACTCGAGTATAAATACATAGTAGGTTACTTACTTCATGAATTTGGTTTTGAAGAAATGAAAAACCAACTGTATATTGACATTCGAAAATTTGCCAAAAGACAAATGACTTATTTTAGAAAAATGGAACGCGACGGCCTTCATATTAATTGGCTAGATGCCAGTTATGAAACAGAACAAATGCTTGAAACCTGTTTAAAAGTTATTGTATGAGTTGTGGCTATGTTTGTCCATTGTGTGAAGGAAAACAAATTCTTGAAAATGGTCAAGATTGTGATTATTGTACTGTTCCAATAAAAACTAAAAATACAAACAGCAATTTTTTTTCAAGGTTCCATTTAGAAAATATCCATGTATTACTTTGGCTCATAAAAGATGCCTGTTGGATGCTCAATTTCAAAACAATGGGCTTGATGATGGTTGTTCCTACATTGACTGTTGCTTTTTATTTTGTTCTGAAAAGTAGCAAAGATTTATTTCAAAGAATTTCAAGCATGGCGGTATTTTGCTGGATTTCTGCAAATGCTTGGTGGATGATATCTGAGTTTTATTTTGAAGATTTAAAACTGTTTGCATTGCTGCCATTTACGATTGGTTTTAGTCTCATGCTCTATTATGTTTATGCCATATTTACTAAATCTTAAACAATTGCATTGTAAATATGCAAAGTTATTTTAATTTAATGAGTTACATTCGAATAGCAATATTTACACCCATGAAATATATTTTAAGCTTTTTAATCGTTGTGTTTTTTAGTCAATTGAACTTGAATGCACAATGTACACCTGACCAAACAATGGTAGTACCTGGTGTTTCCCCTACCCGCTTGGCAGATGCTACTGTTGGTGAGCCTTACAGTCAGGTAATTTCATTATTGGTACCAAAAGACAGTGTATTGGAAATTGGTGGAACCATGTATAATGTAACGGTTGATTCAGCAGTGGTATTGTCTATTGAAAATTACCCTCCAGGATTTACTTATGAAACCAATTCACCCAATATGACTTGGGCAGGTGGTGAAAGAGGTTGTGCAAGAATATTTGGGGTTGCTACTGAAAAAGATGTAAAAACATGGGCTATTTTGGTAAAGGTATACACCTATTTTAAAATAAAAGGATTGTCTAATCAGTTAGAAAAATTAGACCAAAGTACCATAGATTTTAAAGTAGTAATGCCTAGTGGAATGAACCAAATAGCCGCATTTAAATTGCAGGCTTTTCCAAATCCAGCAAATCAAGAAATTGAATTTACATTGCCTCAAAACCATACCATTCAATCCGTAAAATTGACAAACATATTAGGTGAAACTAAAACGGTAAGCAACCTAATAAAATATCAAGATAAACAATGTGTACTAAACCTTCAATCTATTGCTGAAGGTGCTTATTTCGTTGAATTGTATTCAGACAAAGGAATTCGTTTTCAATCAAAATTCATCAAAATTTCCAATTAGAACAATTTAGGTTGATCGGTCGGATTTTCTGGTTTTGGTTTTTTAGTTGAATTGCTTTTTTTATCGAATACATCTTCGTCATCTGCAAGCAGTTTCTTGATTTTCTCTTCTTCTTCTTTGAACAAATCTTCAGTTAAATTAGGCTCATTTTCTTCAGCAATTGGCGTAATTTCTTCGATTTCTTCTGTACTGAGCAACTCAATTTTAACCAAGTCTTTAGTTGTAAATTTATTGCCAATAGCCTTCCAACCTTTTACTTCTATAAGTTCAGATAAAACCAATTCTTCTTCTTGAGCAGCTTTGCCTTTTCCTGTTATTACTTTAATTTTAGGTTCTTTGTGGTCGCTCACAAATACAACATAAGAACCCTTTTCTTCACTGATAAATAAGAATTTCTTATTGAGTGTTTGGGTTTCTATTAAGAAGCGTTTGAGGTAATTCTGTTTGGCTTTACCATCAAAATAAATACAACTGAGTGCCCTATCTGCCCTGAATTTAACAATCAAAAGCAATTGTTCATAATCGAAATGGTTCGACAAATCAAAATTGGTCAATTCATAATTGCCATCTTTGAAAATTGATAGAATTAAATCTTCGCCTGAGAAATTTCCTAAATAACTGCCATGTTCATTAACATTCAGTCTGCCAATTGCCCAA